>JADFYT010000260.1 GCA_015232935.1 Desulfamplus sp. | reverse complement strand
CAGTGGAGCTTATCAAAAAGGGCAGGGCATATGTGTGCAGTCTTACAGCAGAAGAGATGAGAGAGTACAGAGGAACCCTTACCGAGCCAGGCAAGGACAGCCCTGACCGGGAACGTCCGGTAGCAGAAAATCTTGATCTGTTTGAGAGGATGAAAAACGGTGAGTTTGAGGACGGTGCCTGTGTTCTTCGGGCAAAAATTGACATGTCGTCCCCAAATATCAACATGCGCGATCCTGTTATCTACAGAATCAAGAAAATGTCTCATCCAAGAACCAGAGATACATGGTGCATCTATCCAATGTATGATTTTACACATGGCATTTCCGATGCGCTGGAAGGGGTTACACACTCTCTTTGCACCCTGGAGTTTCAGGATCACCGTCCTTTGTATGACTGGCTTCTGGATGAGGTGAGTGTTCCATGCCATCCTCAGCAGATTGAATTTGCGAGAATGAATCTTAATTATACGGTCATGAGCAAACGAAAATTGCAAAAACTTGTGGAAAAGAACCATGTGGATGGTTGGGATGATCCAAGACTTCCTACAATTGCCGGCATACGCAGAAGAGGCTATACTCCGGCAGCAATCAGAAATTTTTGCAACATAATAGGGGTGAGCAAAAAAGAGAGCCGAATTGATGTGGGGCTTCTTGAAAATTGTCTTCGTGAAGATCTCAACGAGATCGCTCCAAGGGTAATGGCTGTTCTGGATACTCTTAAGGTAACCATCGAGAACTGGCCTGAAGATGGCAAAACCGAAGAGCTTGAAGCTTTGAATCATCCCCAGAAACCTGAGATGGGCACAAGAAAGATCATCTTTTCAAGGACTGTTTACATTGAACAGGATGACTTTATGGAAAATGCCCCGAAAAAATTTTTCAGGCTTGCACCAGGGCGGGAGGTGCGCCTCAGATATGCCTACTTCATAACATGCAAGGATGTAATCAAGGATAAAGATGGCAAGGTTGTGGAGCTTGTATGCACATACGATCCTGCCACACGCGGTGGTGATTCCCCTGATGGCAGAAAGGTCAAGGGAACTTTGCACTGGGTATCACAAGAGGGTTCTGTTCCGGCGACAGTCAACCTTTATGACAGGCTTTTTATTTCTGAAGACCCGGAGGCGGATAGCGATGATTTTACAAAAAATTTAAATCCCGAATCATTGGTAAGGCTTGAGGGGTGCAGGGTTGAGAAATCCCTTTTGAACGCAGAGCCTGAAAAGGCATATCAGTTTGAGAGGCTTGGATATTTTTGTGCAGATTCAAAGGATTCGTCCGAAGATCACCTGGTATTCAACAGAACCGTAACCTTGCGTGATACCTGGGCAAAGGTAAGCCAGAGGTGATAATGTGCCGGACAGTGGTTAAGGTATTATAGCTTGATGTATTGAAAGCACATGTTGCAGGCTCAAGGTTTGGTATCCATTTTCCCTTCAGGTATAGTGTTTGAGATGTTTGAGCTTGTACCCCCGCCGTTTCCGGCGGGGAGAGCCTCATTTTTATCAAAATTTAATACACTTTATCGCAGCCTGGGCTGCGGCAAGACGTGCCACCGGAACTCTGTATGGAGAGCAGCTTACATATGTCAGGCCAATCCTGTGGCAGAATTCTATTGATTCCGGGTCTCCGCCATGTTCGCCGCATATCCCGAGTTTGATGTCAGGGCGGGTCTCTCTTCCCTTTTTTACGGATATCTCAACAAGAGAACCGACAGCCTCCTGATCCAGGGTGGCAAACGGATCGGAATCAAGAATGGCATTGTCAATATAGTCATTCATGAATGAACCTATGTCGTCACGGCTGAATCCGAATGTCATCTGGGTAAGATCATTGGTTCCAAATGAGAAAAATTCGGCATGTTCCGCCATTTTGTGGGACATCAGGGCGGCTCTTGGTATCTCGATCATGGTTCCGAACTGATGAGGAATTGATTCAAGGCCGTTATGTTCAAGAACGCTCAGATAGACATCATCAAAGAGCCTCTTTGTGAACACAAGTTCTTTTTCATTGCAGGTTACAGGAACCATGATCTCGGGCAGAGGATTTTTGCCAGCTTTTATAAGCTCTGCCGATGCTTCAAAAATAGCCTTGAACTGCATCCTTGTGATTTCAGGAAAGGTTATGCCAAGACGCACGCCCCTGTGACCCATCATCGGGTTTGTCTCTTTTAATGCCTCGCTTCTTTTTTCAATCTCCTCAATGTCAATGCCAAGTTCCTTTGACAGCTCCTTCTGATGAACCCTGGAGTGCGGCACAAACTCATGCAGGGGGGGATCAAGAAGACGGAATGTGACAGGTTTGCCATCCATGATATCAAGAGTTCCCCGCATCTCTTTTTTGATAAATGGGTAGAGTTCATTGAGTGCAATCTCACGCTCATGGGAGGTTTTGCTCAAAATCACCTTGCGAAGAAGAAACAGAGGTTTTTCAGAGTCTGCCCCGTAAAACATGTGCTCGGTTCTGAACAGCCCTATACCCTCTGCCCCGAATTCTAACGCCTGAGCCGCATCTTTTGGGGTTTCGGCATTGGTTCTGACTTTAAGTGTCCGGTATTTGTCAGCCATAGACATGAACTGCCTGAATTTAGGATTGGCAGTTGCGTCTTTCATCGCAAGTTTCCCCTCGTAGGCAACTCCTGTAGAGCCGTTAAGGGTAAGAAAATCGCCCTCCCTGTATATGCAGTTGCCAACATGAAGTTCCTTGATATTTGACTTGATCTTCAAAGCCCCTGCTCCGACAATGCAGCATTTGCCCCATCCTCTTGCAACCAGGGCAGCGTGGCTTGTCATTCCGCCTCTTGCTGTCAGAATCCCTTTGGCCGCACGCATCCCCTCGATATCTTCAGGATTTGTCTCATCTCGCACCAGGATTACGGGCTTTCCCCTTTTTCTCCAGTTGACCGCATCATCAGACGTGAAGACAATCTGGCCACAGGCACCGCCGGGACCTGCCGGAAGTCCCTGAACAAGAATTTTTGCCTCTTTGGCGGCATCAGGGTCAACAATAGGGTGAAGCATCTCGTCAAGCTGCCTGGGGTGCAGCCTGTTGATCATGGTAGGCTCATCTATAAGGTTCTCTTCAAGCATATCCATTGCCATGTTAAGGGCCGCAGTACCGGTGCGTTTACCGACTCTGCATTGAAGCATATAGAGCTTTCCCTGCTCTATTGTGAACTCGATGTCCTGCATATCCTTGTAATGACGCTCAAGAAGGGTTCTGATGCGTGCAAGCTCCTGATAGATTTCCGGCATGGCCTCTTCGAGTGACGGCAGATGGCCATTGTGGTCAGACTTGGTATCGTTATTAAGAGGATTTGGTGTCCTGATGCCCGCAACCACATCTTCCCCTTGAGCATTGGGAAGCCACTCTCCGTAAAATGTGTTTGCTCCTGTTGCTGGATTTCTTGTAAAGGCAACCCCTGTTGCGGAGCTTTCGCCCATGTTTCCAAACACCATGCTCTGCACATTTACAGCTGTCCCCCACGAGTCCGGAATATGTTCTATTCTGCGGTATGATACAGCTCTTTTTCCGTTCCAGCTTTTAAATACAGCACCAATTGAACCAAGCAGCTGTTCACGAGGGTCATCAGGAAATTCCACACCAAGATGCTGGGATATCTTGCGTTTGAACTTGTCACACAGAGCGCTCATCTCCTCTGCTGTTATCTCTGTGTCAGTTGCATATCCACGGTCGTTTTTAAGGTCATTGAGCATCATCTCAAGGTGCAACCGTATTCCCATTCCATCCTTTGGTTCCAGCCCTTCTGCCTTCTCCATAACAACATCT
>JADFYT010000025.1 GCA_015232935.1 Desulfamplus sp. | reverse complement strand
AAACAAAACAAGCTATATAAAGCTGGTTGCCTGTCATGCCTGATGTTCGTTTTATCTGTTCCTGAATCCACTTCAGGTAAGGCGTCAACTCAGGGTTTGAACGATCTTTGTTTTTACTTCCCTTTGTCCGACCCTTTTTGCCGGCTACCTTCTTCTGTTTACACTTTCCTTTTTTTACAGGCTTTTTTTTCACTTGAGTCTCTTTTTTCATACCTGCATCCATTGGTTCCATCAATAGAGGAACTGCCTGTTTACTCGAAACTCCTACAAGACTCGTGAGTCATAAGTTTTTTATGATGAAATCTTCTTTATTTTCAAGGACTAAACTATTTTTTAATTTTTAAAACTGATTTTTTTGGTCTTCTGTGCCAAGTCTGTGCCAACTTTGTGCCAAATTTACAGACAAAAAAAATAAAAAATCATTCGCAAAAATAATAATTGTAGTCAAAACAAATAGTTGTATTTTTATAGAACTTATGACTGACGAGTTATTGTTGGATTGAACAATTATTGCTGGATTGAAATTCCTGAACAACAAGAACAAGAACAAGGACATAATCAACTTGGCTGAGGTTTTTGTTCGTATGAATTTCCTGGACAATAAAACAAGGAGGGATAAACCAATGAGAGTTGAGCAGATTTCAATTTTTCTTGAAAACAAGGCAGGCCGACTTGCCGAGGTGACAGCTATTCTAAGGGATGCCAATGTCAATATAAGGGCACTTTCTCTTGCGGATACAACAGATTTTGGCATACTCAGACTGATTGTAAATGATAATCAGGCTGCTGAAAAAGCATTAAAGAATGAAGGCTTTACCGTAGGCAAAACAAATGTTTTGGCTATTGAGGTGACCGACGCACCTGGAGGTCTTAACAAGGTGCTTGACCCCCTGACATCAGCCGGTATAAATGTGGAATACATGTATGCCTTTGCCAACACCAAGACTCAAAACGCCATCATGATCTTCAGATTCCATGATCTGGACAAGGCTATCTCCATTCTGGATCATAACGGCATTAAAGTCATCAAAGGGGAAGATGTCTATAACCTTTAATGAAGTTCCTGCAGAACTCACTGTTAATCCTTGAAAATCAAGGTCAAAATCCAGTTCCGCAGGAAGTCCAATATATTTTTAAGGCATGGTTAGGATTGCGAAAATCATGATGACGAAATGAATCCTGGTATCTTGTCTGTCATTGTACTGACCAATATCCTGTTATTATTTTGTATCTTTAATCCATGGTTTGAAGACTGGGCAGGCCAAAGCATGATTTTTATCATTACGGAAGTGGTCTCTATCGTGCTTATCGGCTTGCCAGTATTCATATACCATCTGTGCAAAGGCTTATCTCCATACCAGGCCATCTCTGCGAGTCTGGATACAGTAATGAATTTTATATCGGGTCTGGTGTGACAATGGACATTAAATGGCCAAGACGCATATGCACTACCACTTTTTTTGCGGTGTTTATCCTGTTGGTTCTGCCAGTAATTACCCTCGTCAACCTCTCTACAAAAGAATCGGAAAATATTCATATCGCTGTAGTCAGCCCCATATCAGGCCCGAATTCATCTAACGGAAAATCAGTTATTCAAGGCACCAGGCTCTACTTTGATGCTCTCAACCAGGCTGGCGGAATTAATGGTAAAAAAATAATTCTGGATATGTATGATGATGAGGATGACGCTGAAAAAGCAGAAGCAAAAGCTCTTGAGATCATAAAAGATAGCAGGGCTATCGCTGTCATAGGGCATGAAAGCAGCTCCTGTTCCATCAGCGGGGGCAAGATTTACAGCCAGCATCAGATTCCGGCGATATCTCCAACATCGACTGACGTGATGGTCACAAAAGGCAATGAATGGTATTTCAGGACAACCTTCAACAATAACTTTCAGGGGCGTTTTCTGGCAAATTACATTGTCACCGGTTTTGAGACAAAAACAATCAGTATCATTCACGAAGATCTTGCCTACGGAGCCAATCTTGCTTCTATCTTTAAAAAAACATATGAAAATATGGGAGGGGATGTAAGACACATATGGGATTATGAGGTCAAGGATGAAAAACTTGATGTACGCCTGAAACAGATTGTGGACGAACTTAAAATCAACTCCGGAAATGCGGGAAGCATTTTTCTGGCACTGCATCCGCCAGAAGGTTTTAAGCTTATAAAGTTGATAAGAGACAACGATATTAAAAATCCTGTTATTTTTGCAGCAGGTATAGATTCTCCGGAATTTTTAAAACAATTCGACCAGTATCCCGAAGAGAGGAGCAATCCCGGGTATTATACCAATGGCATGTATGCGGCAAGCGGTATAATATTTGATACGGCAGATGAAAATGTTCAGGCGTTTATGGAATCCTACCATTTGAAATATAATGAGGAGGCGAACAGGCGTGCCGCATTTTCATATGACGCAGCAAAAGTACTCCATAAAGCCCTTGTTAACGCCGGCATCACAGGAAAACCCGGTGATCTGAAAGATGACCGCAGAAAAATCAGGGAATATATAGCATCAATAGATACCCCTGTTGATGCTGTTGAAGGGGTTACCGGATTCACATACTTTAATGAAAACGGAGATCCCTCCAAACCAATCTCAATGGGAATTTTCAAAAACCAGAAACTTATATCCGCTCCGATCCAGATACAGGAGATCCGTTATCCAAATGAAATCCCCGATTTTGAAGAAGCCCTCAAAGAAGAACGGGTAGTGCTTATCGATAACAAATACATGTATAAAACCAATGTGGTATATACTGGTATAAAAATAAACAAGCTCACTGAAATAGATACAGACGCTTTGAGCTTCATGGCTGATTTCCATATCTGGTTCAGATATTATGGCAATATCCAGCCCCAGAAGATAGAATTTCTTAATGCCGTTGAACCAGTTGAGATCGGATCGCCTGTGGATGAAAAAATAACGGACAGGATCACCTACCATCTATATCATGTCAAAGGCCGTTTTATGATGGACTCCTTTACAGATCGTCGCATTTTTGGAGAGCACGTTCTGGGAATAGGGTTTCGTCATCAGGAGATCCCCCGATCCAACCTGATCTATGTGACAGATATTCTTGGGGTAGGATTGACAGAATCATTAAAGGAGAAGATCAGAAAATCCCAGGCACTCAGCCCTGAATATGGCTGGACTGTCAGCCGTGTCGCATTCTATCAGGGAATTGCAGAAAAAGAGTCATTGGGAAATCCGGATTATCTCAACATCGAGTCCGGAATCGTTGACTACTCAAGGTTTAATATTGGAATCCGTATTGAAAAAGTAGAATTCAGAATCAGAAGAAATATCCCTTTTGAGCTTGCAAAATATCTGTCCGGCATCTGTATTGTTATCGTATCGTTACTCTTCCTTATTGGAAGAAAAATAAAGAGATTACTCAAAATCAAACTATTTTTATTTATTCAGGCCATATCTGTCTTTCTTTTTCTTTTAAGCTCAGAGATGATTTTATTGCAGTTGCTTATCGAAAAAACCGAGTCAGAGCGTCTGCAACTTATCGTACAGATATTTGATATCCTCTGGTGGGTCATCCCGGCACTGTTCTTGATATCGGCAATCGAGCAGTTCGTCTGGAACCCTCTTGAAAAACGGGCAAATAGAAGCATACCCGATCTTGTACGCAAATCTGTGGCCTTCATCATATGGATGCTGGCCTTTTTTGGAATTATCGCATTTGTGTTTGATCAAAAAATTACAAGTCTTCTGGCAACGTCCGGTATCATTGCCATGATTATCGGCCTTGCCATACAGATTAATATTGCAAATATATTTTCAGGAATTGCCATAAATATAGAACGCCCTTTCCGGATAGGAGACTGGATTAAAATCAATGATTTGAGTGAAGGCAATGTTGTTGATATCACATGGCGTACTACCAGAATACGCACAAAGAGCAACAATATACTCAGTATTCCCAACAGCATGGCCTCAGAAGCGGTTATTCAGAACTATAACTATCCGGATGATACTTACTTAATAAGCATCAGAATTCATGTTGATCCTGTTCATCCTCCGGAACAGATTGAAAAGATACTCCTGGATGCCATGCTCTCTTCTGAAGGGGTTTTGAGTGCTGTTGTTCGCTTTAATTTTGGTGACTGGTCAGATGAATATCTTGCAATATTTAAAGTTAGAGATTATGCAAAGATGTTATCATACAAACATGTTATCGCAAAAAAGATATGGATCGCCCTCAATAGGGCAAAAATAGTACCTGTCATTCATATGCATCGCAATACGAACAAAAAATAAGAGTGTAGCCTTTTCAGGTTTGATCGCTGTAGGTGTAGCTCACGCTAAGCACCCTGATACTATTAGTAAAATAAAAAAACAAGGATACACTAAAATAATTTTACAGGAGAGCAGGTCATGACAACACAAATTGAACCATCTGAAATATCTCCTGATCAATCAGGTCTGGACACACTTCTTTCCGATCCTGTTTTATGCAGGGCATCGTCGAGCGATCTGGCTCATATGCTTATGCATGTGGAGTACCGCAAGGTTAACAAAGGAGAGATGTTGATTCGGGAAAAAGAGCCGGCAGACAAGGTCTTTCTTGTCGAAAGCGGTGAATTCAGGTTTATGAGACAAGGCTCTGAAACAGAAATAGAGCGGCGAAAAATCCCCGCAATATCAGGTGGATACTTAGGGCAGGAAGCCGTGCTTGGAGCAGACGTTTATATCATGTCCGCAATTGCTTCCAAACCCTCGACTGTAATAGTTATTCCAGCAAGAGATATTTTGCATATTGCCAATAATTCACCGGAAATTAAAACCAGGTTTTTTGAATCTTATGCGAACAGGGATCCGGCAACACCCTCAGAAATTGTCTTGAGCCAATGCTCCTCTGATGTATTAAAAGATGAGGAACACTTTCCCGTCAAAGCAACTTTGGGATGGATCATAACATTTCTTGGCACCCTGGGCATCTGGGTTGTGGCGTCCCGTTTTGGACTTGAAAAAAATACCGCCTATTACGTGGCAATAATTGCATCAGCCGTATTCATGTGGATATTTAATATTGTACCGGCATTCGCACCACCACTTTTCGTTGTGCTTATGGTCATTTTGCTGGACATTGTCCCACCTGATGTAGCTGTTTCAGGATTTGCATCAGGCAGCTTTTTTATGCTTCTGAGTGTTTTTGGCGTAGGGGCGGTCATGGTAGTTTCAGGCCTTACATTCCGTCTTTCCCTTTTTGTTCTGAATCTGGTTCCATCATCCTCTTTCTGGTACAGTGTCAGCCTTTTTTTCAGCGGATTCCTTCTGACACCTGTAGTGCCATCCCAGGGGGCACGCACAGCGATCATATCGCCGTTTCTTGTAGATCTCATGGGTGCTTCCGAACCTGAACATAAAGACGTGCTTGGTGCCAACTTTGTGAACAGTACTCTTGGCGGAGTAGGCCTTATGGCATCTGTTTTTCTTACAGGGAAACCTGCCAATCTGATAGTTTTAGGACTTTTTGACTATCAGACACAATTTGCGTTTCAATGGCTTAACTGGTTTTTTGCAGCCTCTTTTACAGGCATACTCATGCTGATCATGTTTTTTGCCCTTTCATGGCTTGTTTTCAAAAATGGCCGTAATTTCAGAATTCCGCGAAATATCATATCTAAACAATTGAGAGTTTTGGGACCAATCTCATCCCTGGAGTGGACAGCTCTTGCTGCCATAGCTATTCTGGTTGCGGGCATTTTGCTCACATCGGTTCACAAGATAGATATTCCCTGGATGTCATTCTCGATTCTGACCGTTCTGATTCTGTTCGGATTTGTGGGAAAAAACGAGATCCGGTCACATATTGACTGGACAACACTGATTTTTGTCGGTGCCATTATTGCCTGGCTGCCTGTAATGTCCCAAACCGGCCTGGATCAGCTTGTAGCAGATAATTTAGGATGGCTTGGCAATTATATGAAAACCAGCCTGCCTTTGTTTATAGGTCTTTTATGTGCTGTGATAGTACTTGTGAGGCTTTTTTTGCCTGAACCAATCACTGTAATTCTTTTTGTAACCGCCCTCTTTCCCCTGGCGAGTTCGGCAGGAATCTCTCCCTGGATTGTGGGGTTTATCATTTTGACCATGGCAGAGGCATACATATTTTCCTATCAATGCGGATACTTTATTCAACTCAAGGAGTTACTGGGCTCTAACGGCCTTGACAAAGTGTATGACGAGCAAAAAATCATTTTATTCAACATCTTGATGATCATCGGGCGAGTACTTGCAATTTATGCTTCAATACCATTCTGGAGGTATCTGGATATCATATGAATATCAAAAAAAATTTTCTCATATTTCTAAAGGTGGCTATTGTGATACTTGTGGGCAGCTTTATCCTTGTCCAGAAAGCACAGAAACCAAGAATCCTGATTATGCACAGTTACCATACAGACTATCCCTGGGTTATCCAGATTGATGAGGGTATCAGAAGAATTTTTGAGGGACATCGGGATATTACGTTGCGTCACTACTACATGGATCTTAAAAACCATACAAGTGATGATTTCAAGAGAACTGCGGCCTCAACTGCCCACCTTACCATCAAAAACTGGAAACCCGACCTTCTTGTTATTTCAGACGACGTAGGTCAGGCATTAGTAGGAAGCAAATATCTGAACGACCCCGCCATCAAGGTTGTTTTCTGTGGAGTTAATGGTGACGCGAGTGTATATGGATATGATAAAGCGGACAATACAACAGGAATACTTGAACGAAAACCCTTGTCAGCCATCAGAGAGACTCTTATGATGATCGCACAGGCAAGGGGATTCAGGCCGGACGATCCTGGAGCAAAAAAGCCTAAAGTAGTCTTTGTATGCGATGAGTCGGCCTCGGTCACAGCAGAGCTTCCAGGTCTTGATACATTTGACTGGCAACCTCTTGAGTGGCTTGAACCGGTGCGGGCTGACAATTTTGAACAGTGGAAAAAAGCCATAAAAGAGGTCAATGAATACGCTGATCTTGTCCTGGTTAGCGACTACAGGGAGTTCAGGCTTCCTACAGGTGAAAAAGAGCCTGTCTCACCTTCAGAGATAATGGCCTGGACAGAGGCCAACTCTAAAATTCCAATCCTGGGAATGTCGCTTATCAATGTATCGGACGGTGGAATGATATCTGTTTTTACTTCAGGATATGAACAAGGAGAGGTAGCAGGAAGAATGGCTCTCGACATTGTCCGTGGCGAAGATCCCCGGAATATAGAGATAACCAGGACAAAACAATTTCTTATTGCTGTCAGAAAATCCGCTATGGAAAACCGGAAACTCCCGATCCCTGACATCTATGAAGCCTTTGCCAGAGCCACGGAAAATTTTTATGAATGAAATCCTGATTACCACATCATCTTTTGGTACATATGACTCTACCCCTGTTGACAGATTAAAGAGTGCGGGCTTTGAAGTTGTTATGAATCCTCATGGCCGGAAGCTGACAGAAGATGAAATTTCATATCTCATTCAAACCCATAGACCTGTTGGTATAATTGCAGGAGTAGAGCCCATCACAGCAGACATTCTTAAAACAGCATCGAATTTAAAAGTCATTTCAAGGTGTGGAATAGGCATGGATTCTGTTGATACTAAAGCTGCTGCTGATGTGGATATTATTGTCACCAACACTCCTGATGCCCCCACTATCCCGGTTGCCGAGCTTACTGTTGGAATGATGCTCTCTCTGCTTCGGAGAATACACCGATCTGATTCAGCTATCAGAAGTGGCCAATGGCACAGACCTATGGGAAATCTTGTCTTTGGAAAAACCGTGGGAATTATCGGCTGCGGAAGAATCGGGTCATATTTGGCAAGTCTTCTCTACTCGTTCAAATGCACAATATTGGGCTATGATGCGTATAAGCATTCGGATTGGGATATCTTCTCCAGCTCTTCCAGCTCAAATCTATATAGTTGTTCCGGTTCAAATTTCTCTGATTGTTTCGCTTCAAATTTCTCTGGTTATTCCGGTTCAAATCACTCCGGCTGTTCAGATTCAGATATCTGCGGCTCTGACCGCTCATACTGCTACAAACCTTCAGATCTGGCATCTCTGGTTTCTGAATCTGATATCATTACGCTCCATATCCCTTACAGCATTGAAAATCACCATTTCATCAACAGTGACAAAATAAAAATGATGAAAAAGGGAGCTTGTATTATCAACGCCGCAAGAGGAGGACTTATAGATGAAGAGGCTCTGTATGATGCCCTGAAATCCGGCCACCTTGGAGGAGCTGCCCTTGACTCTTTTGAACAGGAACCCTACTCAGGCCACCTCAGAGAATTAGATAATGTTCTTCTGACAGGCCATATCGGATCATACGCGACAGAGGGCAGAATTATAATGGAAAATCAGTCTGTAGATAATTTGCTGAAAGCGTTAAGAAAGCACATAGCGGAATAGCTTGCGGATAATTTGTTGAAATCGTCAGGAAAGCACATGGCTGAATAATTTATGGAGAATTTATTGAAAGCTTTAGGAAAGTACGTACTGGAATAATTTATGGAATACAAAAAAGATGCCGTAAATCTGCAAGCTGTTTTTTTTGATTTTGACGGAGTAATCCTGGATTCAGTCAATGTTAAAACAGAAGCGTTTGCAAAAATGTTCAGAAATTACGGAACGGAAATAGAAAAACAGGTAGTCGAGTACCATCTTGTCCATGGGGGGGTATCCCGCTTTGAAAAGTTTAGATATTATTATGAACAACTCCTTGATACCCCTATAAGCAAAGAGCAGCTTGTCAAATTGGGAGAGACATTCTCGCAACTCTCCTTGCAGGGTGTGCTTGAAGCCCCTTTTATCGAAGGTGCTCTGGAAAGCCTTAAAGCACTGCATCAACAAAAAATTCTATCCTTTGTTGTATCCGGAACTCCCCATGAAGAAATTTTGCATATTGTCCAGAAACGTAATCTTAGTATGTGGTTCAAAGAGGTTCATGGATCTCCAAGGCTCAAGCACGAGATTGTTCTGGATATACTGACAAGATACGATCTGGAACCAAAATCATGCCTCTTTATCGGTGATGCCATGACTGACTATGATGCAGCAAAAGCCACCGGAATACGTTTTCTGGGAATTATTTCCAAAAATACTCCATCACACTTTCCTCATGGTACTTCAGTCTCTTTAACTGTTTCATTTTTATGATATCATAATAAAAATCCTGACCATAAGTACCAAGTTTTCTATATTAGAATAAAAATTACTACAAGGAGTTGTTTCAAAAATGGATAAAGTTGTTGTTTTTGGCGGGTCAGGATTCATTGGAAGCCATTTGGCTGATGAGCTGACATTGAAAGGATATGACGTAGTCATCTTTGATAAGGAACCCTCACCGTATCTTCAGAAAAATCAGACAATGTTTACCGGTGATCTTCTTGACAGGCAAGCTGTTAGAAAAGTCGTGGAAAATGCCAGATATGTCTATCATTTTGCAGGGATTGCGGATATCAAGGATTCAACACAGATGCCCTGGGAGACCATGAATATCAACGTTATGGGAACCTGCACTATTCTGGATGCCTGTGCAGAATCCAAAATTCAACGCTTTTTGTTTGCAAGCTCCATGTATGTTTATACTGAACTTGGGGGTTTTTACAGAGTATCCAAGCAGTCATGTGAAAAGCTGATTGTGGAATATGCCAAGAAATTCGGGCTTGCCTACACTATAATAAGAATTGGAACTCCTTACGGTCCAAGAGCAAACTACTTTAACTCCATCGGCAAAATGTTGCACAAGGCATTTCATGAAAAAAAGATAACCTGTAGTGGCAGCTCTGATGAGGTCAGAGAGTATATTCACGTATCTGACGTTGCCAGACAATGTATAACGCTTCTGGATGATATCTATCATAATCAGCATGTAATAATGACCGGCAACCAGCGTTTCAGACTGGATACACTGATAAAAATAGTTAGAGAGATGCTTGGCAATGATATAGAGATTGAATATCTGCCAAGAGATGACCACGACCATTATAACATTACCCCATATTCATACAAACCCGAGAAAGCTATCAAGTTAACCCCTGGACACTTCCATGATTTTGGTCAAGGGTTGCTGGAAATTTTATATGAGCTGGGCGGAAGCTGCTCAATCAAACAACAGTAAATATAAACTCGACTACAGGTAAAAATGGACTCAATTATTGATCTTTCTTATCCTATTTATAACGGAATGTCATGTTACCCGGGAGATCCAGACGTCAGCATAAGGCAAGTCAGGTCTATAAAAAAAGATCGGGTTAATGTAACCGAAATTTCATTCGGAAGTCATACCGGAACCCATCTGGACGTACCGTCTCATATGCTTGAACATGGAAAGAGCCTGGATAAAACTGATCTTTCATGTTTTTTTGGTACGGCAATCAAACTGCATCTGAATCGATATACTGAATACGATCTGAGTGATTTTCAATACGATGGGCTGATTCTTGAGACCGGCTGGGGCGTACATTTTAACAATCCAGATCTCTATTTTACAAATAAAAGACCATCAATCCCGATCTCTCTTGCACAAACCCTTGCAGAGACAGGCATAAAATTTTTCGGATGTGATCTGCCAAGCGTTGATCAAAGCGGCTCAAGAAACAAGATTATTCACTGCACATTTCTTGAAAAGAATATTGTTATATATGAGAATCTGGCAAATCTTGACAAGCTGCCAGAAGGTGTTCCGTTTACCTTTATCGGCTTTCCTCTTGGCATTCATGGTATTGACGGCTCACCTGTGAGAGCAGTTGGAATTATAAAAAAAATGCTCATGATAAAATGAAGTGCATTATATTCCTTGACCTTTATTTATTTTTGGTTATACATTCAAAAAATTTCATAAACATGGAAACCATAAATACAACCCTATACTACTCTAATAAACAACATTTACTTTGGAGGAAACGATGAAAAACCTACGCTCATTATTTATTACACTTATCCTTTCCCTTATGATCGTCTGTAACGCCTATTCAATAGAACTTAAGAACATTGTCCTGTTTGGAGACAGCTTAAGTGATGATGGCAACCTGTTTTCATTTAATGAAGGGTTGTATCCCCTTGCCCCCTATTATAAAGGGCGATTTTCTGATGGCCCTGTGTGGTTTGAGTATCTTGCTGAAGAGATCGGTGTGACCGGCATGACCTTGAACTATGCTCACGCAGGTGCAACTTCAGGGAGGACCAATGAGAATGATGATTTAGATCCTTCAAAAGAATTCCCGGGTTTCTTAGATGAAGTTGACGCATATCTGGCTGTCGCAGCAGCTTCAAAAAACTATCCTGGTGCATTTGCCATGCCTAAAGATACCCTTTTTATAATCTGGATTGGAGCTAACGATTTCTGGGGAGTAACCGGACCAGAGGATGCAGCCGCAAGAATTAAACAGGCTACCACAAACATACAAAATGCTCTACTGCAACTAATCGAGGCGGGAGCTTCAAAATTTCTCGTAATCAACCTCCCTGACCTTGGAAAGCTACCCAAATACAACAAAGATACAACTGGATCAGTCGGTGCAACTCAACTCACAGCAGGATATAATAATGCCCTTGGGCAAGTTGCTTCAGGAGTTAAGGCACTCTATCCCGACATTAACATAGAAAATCTGGACGCCTTCTCAATTCTTGGAGAGTTTATAGATAATGCAGATACCTATGGATTTGCAAACATCGAAGATACAAAGTTCAATACGCAAGACAGATCTGTAGCTGAAGGGAATTATATGTTCTGGGATGATGTTCATCCAACTACATTCTCACATAAAATTATTGCAAAAAAAATAGTGAATGCTATCAATTGTGAGAATTGTAAGAGCACCATGACCCCTTACTTTGAGAATGGTCTTACTCTTAAAATTCCATCAGCCAAACTTGGCGATAACAGCTATAGTTTTACGCTGGTACCTTATCCGAATCCAACCGAAGATGGACATTTCTGGTCTCTGGATATGAACAGTATCGAAGTGAAATAAAACAAGTAACTGTTCAATGTCGGTTTGAACAGCAGTTGCGTTGTGGGCAAAATTGCCTAAAACATCGATATAGTTAAAGGGGGTAGAACATGCACAAAAGTGAACAAAACGGTTTTGGCAGTCGATTGATGGCAATAATGATCTCACTGATTTTTGCTGCTGTAATAGCTGTAGGATGTAACAGCGATGATAAAGATCAAAAAATTGTGCTTATAAACCTTGGTGACAGTTATGCCAACGGTGTTCAAAGCGGACGCGGCAATATAAATCAATATACCCAGGTTCACAGCTATGCCCAGGTGATCGCAGACCAGATGAAAGAGTCTGCAAATTTGATCTGGAACAATCCGCTGCTGGATATGAAAAAGAAACGGCTGGACAACACAGTTATTCCTTATAATGTCAGTGTGGATGGGGCAACTGCACAAAGTCTGCTCAAGGAAACTACTGATGAGAATCAATATATGAAAGAGCTTCTGCAGCCTATTCCTGAAAAAATTGGTTCCGCCATCACCCAACTGGAAGCAGCAGAATATGTTGCAGGACTCCATGATGATGACGATATCAAAATCATTACTCTTCTTATCGGTGGAAATGATTTTATGGGCATTGTCAATGCGGGCGGAGGAACAGAACTTACAGCAATGCATATCAATGCATTTCTATCTGACAAGAATATAAATGGCGAACCATTGAATAAAGGACGTGATCTGAATTCGGTAAAACAAAATTTGACAACAATCGTGAATCGCTTGAAAGCTATACCTAACAGTCATATTTTTATAGGCAATCTTCCTTCAGTGACCAATATTGCGGGTCTGTTCAATGCACAAGATATTGAACGGTTAGCCGTATATGACAATCCTTATGTCAATGCCTTACAAGATGGTGAGCACATAGGATTCGCACCGGTTGGCGGATTTGGTGTCCTGCCTGGACTTGGAGGAGCACTGGCGGCTGATGACGCAACGTTAAATGCTACAATACAGGGAACACTGAAGGCCGGAGGCAATGACGCTTTCAGCATCACAAGGGATGAGATTGCACTGATTGATCAGCAATTAAGTGCGGTAAATGACCATATCGCCAGACTTGCCGACGAAAGCAGCAATGTATATATGGTAGATCTTATCGCTTCCCTGAATTCACTAAAAGACGGGAAAATCAAAATTGGCAAAGACACCATCGGAAGGGGATATGGTGCAGGTTTTTTCAGCCTTGACGGTTTTCATCCCTCCCACACCGGATATGCATTAATTGCTGATGAATTCATTAAAAAAATCAATGATTCCTATATACTTGACCCTATTCCAGGCGTGGATCTGGAAGCGATATGGAAAACTGACCCATATCGTGATAATGATGGAGATGGATATGTACCAGGACCGGCAGATCTCTCTATTATTAATCCCATGTTTATTTCATATTTAGATTGCGATGATAACGACAGCACCGTATATGCCCCGTTTCCAACTGCCGGCATGACGGGTACCTGCCAGTAAATTTTGCTGAACCTTATTTCAACTGTTTTGCCTGATATTTTTTTATTGGAATTATCAGGCAAAACTCCAACTTACAACTGCTGCTTCTTCAAGTTCAAAGTGTCGGGTAGATCGTACGATTATTCAATCTTGCGAGAGGTTTTTCACCTGACAGTTAAACCTTGAAGGAAAACTACCCTGAAGTGTAGCGGTTTCCTTGGAGAAAATTTATGAATTTTTTAAAAATCATATTGTCTTTGACAATACTGCTTATGCTTTCAAGCTGTGTTCTAACCAAACTTGTTACTGTTCCCATGCGTGTCGGAGGGGCAGTGGTTTCAATAATTCCTGTTGCCGGCAATACCATGCACGATGTAATCGATGAGTCAGCAGATATCATTGATGACGTTCCATTGTGAAGATAAACCTCCAGAGACCAAAACAACAGCGACCGCAGGATTGTTTTTCCTATGTTTGATCTCTGGAGTTGCTGCCGCCCAGACAATCTCTTTCCTTGATATATTTCAATCCAATACTCGGCTTGCCGACATAATTTACGCGTTTCATATGACTGGCCAGACAACGGTTCCTTCTGGGATGGCACTCATATCTCTTGGAGAACTGTTTCCTGCTTTTGCAGGAGCTCTTTTTTTATCGCTGACCGCCGGCACAGCAGTCACAGTATCCTCAACTCTTCTTATGCTTCTTTGCACAAAGATCCTCAAATTATCAATAAAACACTCTGCTCTTATCTATTTTTCCTTTTGGTGTTCTATAAGTATGGCGATCTTTATTGCAGGCGAAAATATTTTTACAATAGCATACACTCTTTGTATTCCTATGGTTATATTCTCCATTTTTATTGTCCAGTGTATGATTATTACGATGAGGCGACAAAAGGACTTAAAAAAAGGCATAATTTCAGAATCGGGAATCCAACATCACAATTACCTTATCAGAAGCAAAGGGTATATATATTTAATCCTTATAATCTGTTTTTCAATAACCGGGACTGTTTACTATTTTAATTGCGATAAATCCCTGTTTTTAAGATCAAGAGACTATCTGCTCCTTTCCAGCAAGACGGGGAATACGTTGAATGATTTTTATTACAGATATACTCTTTATGCGGCAGAAGCCATTAAACCATATTATCAAAAACAGGCTACTCAATTGCAAACACAGCTCGATAAATTACCACAAAATGAATCCAGGCATAAAAATTATAACGAAAAAAACGATAAACACAAGATCATCAGATTTTTATCTCTTGCCGGAATTTTTATAAAAAGTTTTTTTGACGAGACGTCCTTTTCTTTTCTGAGTCTGTTTAAAATACTTCAA
>JADFYT010000259.1 GCA_015232935.1 Desulfamplus sp. | reverse complement strand
CATTTTTCATGGTGCGATCTTGCAATGGCTATCCCCATACGAATAAAGGAATTTTTTGGATAGGTTTGTAAAACCTCTTCCAGTGTGTCCGCACCAATAATGGAGTGCTTTTTTATTATTTCAAACTCTTCTGGAGTTACTTTTCCAGGCTTTAAAAGAATATTGTCCGGTATTCCAACCTTTCCGATATCATGCAGAGGACTTGCATTGTAAAGATTATCTATGAATTTTGAATCTATTTTATCCTGATAGACAGAGAATTCCTGCAACTTTGTGGCAAGCATTTTGCAGAAATTTCTGATTCTGAACAGATGTGTACCTGTATCATCATCCCTGTGTTCCGCAAGTTTGGCCAAGGCAAAAATTGTCGCGATCTGGGATTCTGAGATTTCTTGTACCTGCTCTCTAACAAGCCTGTTCAGATTAAGGTTATGCATTTCAAGTTCAGCCTGCAACTTGTGTATTTTAAGATGTGTGCTGACCCTGGCTTTTACCTCTGCAATCTGAAATGGTTTTGTTATGTAATCGACTCCGCCGGAAGAGAATGCTTTTATAATATCCTTGGTCTCATTTAGGGCACTGATGAAAATAACAGGTATCTCTTTAAGGTTCTGATCCTCTTTAAGTCTTCTGCAAACTTCATAACCATCCATTTCCGGCATCATGATATCAAGCAAAATAATGTCAGGAGGCTCTTTTTGTGCTGCCTTCAGTGCAAGTTTCCCATTGGTAACCGGTCGAACTCTCAACCCATACCCTTTGAGCATTTCACCCAGTACTTCAAGATTAAAAGGCATGTCATCCACAATAAGGACACTCGGACTGTTCTGGTCTGATAGGTTATATTCTTTCATTTTATTTATGTACTCCACAATTTTATAACTTTAGCTCTGTATTTTTGACAAACTCCATTTGTGATTCTTGTGTAAATAGTCGATTCTAAACCATTTTTTATGGCGAGTTCTCAACAAGCCAAGGGTAAACAACCATAAATCATGGATTTGACATGGTGAAAAAAGTTTATTTAATTTAATGGTTTTTACGAGACTATTTTGTAATGGAATGGAATTAATGTTTTTTGTATAAAAAGATTGAAAATCAGTCATATGTGCGTGATTATATTCAATAGAAGAGGCAATAGGAGGAGGGACTTGCTTTCATGCATTTGTCCTGTACTGTAATGAGAATTCAAGGTAGCTTGTTTTACGCATCAATGAATTTACCATATTCCATTTTGATAATTCTGTCCGCGAGATGAAAATATCTGTCATCATGACTTACGGCAATAACTGTCTTGCCATCTTTTTTCATCTGTTGAAGAAGGGTGGTGTAAAAAAATTCTCTGAATACAGGATCCTGGTCAGCAGCCCATTCATCAAACAGACATACAGGTCTTTTTTCAAGCAGTGCAATGATCATTGCAAGCCTTTTTCGCTGACCGGTTGACAGGTTTATATTTGTAAAGCCTCTGTCAACAAACTCTGTTTTTCTATCCAGCTGCATTATTTTCAGAAGCTGTTGTACCTGATCCTCATCAATGTCATCCAGTCCATAAAGTTTGTCAAACAGGTGAAAATCCCCGAAAATTACTGAAAACAGCTCCCTGTAGGCCGGATATGTGACTTTGTTTATAGGTGTGCCATCAAAGAGAATGTTGCCGGAAACAGGATAATAGAGCCCTGAAAGCAGCTTCATCATTGAAGATTTGCCGCTGCCATTTCCACCGACAATGAAAAGTACCTCTCCCTGGTTTACAGACATGTTTAAAGGGCCTAATGTAAACAGGGGCATGCTGTTTTCATCAAGGTATGAAAATACAATATTATCCAATTCAATTTTTTTAAATGAGTCAAATTTTTTGACAGGCACAACCTTGTCTATTTTATATGGTTTTGAAGCTTCGTCCAGACGCTGCTCAAGAGAGTAAATATTTTCAACTGCGATATTGGCTCTTGTGATAAGCGGAATTGCGGTTACAACCATGTTTGCAGGACCTATCACAAAAAGTATTGCTGTGGTAACTCTGGTCAGGACAGTGCCTGACAGATAATCGAATTTTGGAAGAAGAAATACAATAACTGCAAGCAGGGTGTAGAAAAATACCTGGGAAAACATTATCTCTATCACAAAGCGAAATCCGGTTTTTATTTTAAGCTGTTCTGTCTCATCTGCCACTACCTGTAAACATCCTGCATATTCCTCACTTTTTTTGCGATTCATTTTCAGCTCTTTAAAACCATCCAGGGTATTATAGAGCATTTCAAAAAATTTTGTCTCTTTTACAGTAGTCTCACGAAGTTCGCTATCGATAGCTTTTTGATGAAGTATAAATGTAAAAATACCCGCACATATTGCAATCAGTGTTGTGAAAAATGCAAGTTTGGATAGATATCCTATATAGAAAAGGCAGCAAACAAGTACAATAGCTGATTGGCATGAGTTGATAATAACAACAACAGATTCAGATATCAAATTGGTGTTCTGTGTAATCAGGGTATATACTTCAGCTTTTCCGATATTTTCAAGAAACATGAGTTCTGAATTTCTGATTTTATCCGCTATCCTGACACGAATCCTGCTTATTATAATTTCCGCGATTCTTGTGGATTCTGTCAATGCGTAGTGTTTGCCGATCACAGCGATTGCAAAACTTATGGCAAACATGAGAAGATATTTTATATACCACGAGGCATCGGTGCCTGCGGATGCGGCATTTGTGATAATTCCAAGAATCAGTCCCTGAAAAGTTCCTGAAACAAGAGCCATAACAATAACAGGGGTACCAGATACTGTAGATTCGTTTTTATATAGTGTCAGCAGGTTCATTCAGAATTTCGCAATTAAATAATAATTATGGTAAGAATTCATTTTCACGATACATCAAATAACTTTCAGCCGAGCGATAAATAACTCGGCTGAAAGTAAAAATACGAAAAAATAACTTGAAAATTCTCTTTACAGGCTGAACTGCAATCCCGCAACAAGAGCTGTATCTTTCCATACAACATCATATCCGTCGCCTGCGGTTCTTCCCGGACCTGTTGGAATGGTTTTCAGATGGCGAAAATATTTTTCATACTGGATACCCAGAAGGTTCTTGTCATAATTCATCTCATATCTTGTAAAAAAGGATATAGTTTTTGTGATACCTACCTGAAGTGTCAGAGTTGTATTCCAGTGGTAATATTCGGAATTCTTGAAGTAAGCCATATAATCAAATGAATGGAGCAGTATAACCCTTTCATTAAGAAACATTGTCATGTTTTCAATAAAGCGGACTCCGTCAGAATCATAACCATCAGGGATTCCTCCCTCCACATTTTTGTTGTCAAACCAGACTATCGGGGGATTGGGAACACCCTTGTTTTCTGTGGTGTCTTTCAGAATGTCATCAACCATATATGTATTGTCCTCATATCCGTAGTAGGCACCAAGTTTCAGGATAAACGGAGGATCAATAAAAAATGAGTAGGTCGCACCCGCATATAATGTATTTCGTGCATCAAGAAAAATAGAGTTGTCCTGTTTCCACATGAAGCCGGCTCCAACAGATAGCCTGTCCGAGATATCATAACCAAACATCTGGTTGAAATCATACTTTTGAACATCAAGATTCTTGTTCTTCATGTTGATTTCCATGTCGTTGGTGGTTGAAGCCCATGTGGTCATGCTTGTATAGAAGTGTTTTCTCAGATAAAGGGCCGCGTCATATTTCTGGATATCAGCATCCACGTTACCGCTCAGTTTGGTGTACGAAAGGCTGCCTTCAAGGTGATACAGGAGAGGTTCCGGAGTAGGGCTGAATCTGTGCGGA
>JADFYT010000258.1 GCA_015232935.1 Desulfamplus sp. | reverse complement strand
AGCCGCCAGTATCCTTGAAAATAACCATTACGGACTCGAAAAGGTAAAGGAGAGAATTCTTGAATATCTGAGCGTCAGGAAACTAAATCCTGCCATGAAGGGACAGATACTCTGTTTTTCAGGGCCTCCCGGTGTGGGCAAGACCTCTTTGGGCAAGGCAATTGCCAAGGCAATGAAACGCAAGTTTGTCAGGATATCTCTGGGCGGCATAAGAGATGAGGCTGAAATCAGAGGGCACAGGCGTACCTATATTGGTGCCATGCCGGGGCGTATTCTTCAGGGGCTTCGTCAATGCGGAACAAACAACCCTGTTTTCATGCTGGATGAAATTGACAAACTTGGAAATGATTTCAGGGGCGATCCATCATCAGCCCTTCTGGAGGCTCTTGATCCCGAGCAGAATTCAGAGTTTAGTGACCACTATCTTAACATGCCTTTTGACCTGTCAAAGGTTCTTTTTGTTCTAACAGCCAACATTACCGACACTATTCCGTCCGCTCTTCTTGACCGTATGGAGGTGATAAGGATTACAGGCTATACTCGTGAAGAGAAGATGGTCATTGCAAGAAAACATCTTCTGCCCAGACAGATAAAAGAGAACGGTCTTGTAAGGCGCTCCATTCATATTTCTGATGCCGCAATCGATGATATCATATCTGAATATACAATGGAGGCAGGCTTGCGGGAGCTTGAACGCAAGCTCAATGCCATATGCAGAAAGATTGCCCGACAGGTGGCAGAAGGCAAAAAAGGAAAGTTCAGCGTAACACGACAGGGTTTGACCAGGCTCCTTGGGCCTCCTGTATATATGACTGATATGGATCAGGATGAGAGTCAGGCAGGACTTGTCACTGGCCTTGCATGGACAGAGTATGGCGGAGAGCCTTTATATATTGAGGTATCACTGTGCCACGGCAAGGGAGATCTGTCAGTTACAGGCCAGATTGGCGAGGTTATGCAGGAGTCAGCACGAGCTGCGTTTACATATACCAAGGCAAATATGGATCGCTTCAATATTGATAAGGATGACTTTGAAAATAAAGATATCCATATTCATGTCCCTTCAGGTGCGATTCCAAAAGATGGACCATCAGCAGGCATTGCCATGGCAACAGCTCTTATTTCAGCACTTACAGGAAAGATTGTGGATAACAAGGTTGCCATGACAGGAGAGATATCGTTGAGAGGCAGGGTGCTTCCGATAGGCGGTCTCAAGGAGAAAGCTCTTGGTGCATTGCAGGCTGGTATCAAAACAATTATAATTCCCGAGAAAAATAAAAAAGATCTTTATGACATGCCTCCTGGTGTAAAAAAGAAAATCAATTTTATCTGTGTGCAGGATCTCAATCAGGTTCTGGATGTGGCGTTTGTCAAAAAAGAGGAGAGTGGCCAGGAGCGGGGGAATCCGGCCGGCCAGAGTCTGATTGAGGAAAATTCCGCGGAAGATGGACGGGCAGAAAAATATCAGGAAGATGCAGAAAATGAATCTTCAGAATCTGAAGGCGGTGTTTTAGATCAAAAGGGCGGTTTCGAGCAATATGATAGTTCTGATGAAAGGGATGCTTCTGAAGAAAATGATTTCTCGGAAGAAAATGCGGAGCAAAATGATGACCCGGAAAAAGACAATTCAACAGGGGAAAAAGACAGCTTTGAGGAAAAATGAAAATTCTTGCAGTTGATACGGCTGAACAGAGCTGCTCTATTGCCCTTGTCAAGGATCATGTCCCGATATGTGAAGAGTTCTGTTTGAGTCGCCAGACACATTCCAGAACACTTATGGATATGATCGTTCATATAGTTGAAACGAGAGCCGGACTGACCATAAATGATATGGACGCTTTTGTAGTGGCATGCGGGCCTGGCAGTTTTACAGGGCTTAGAATCGGTATCAGTATCGTCAAGGGGCTGGCATGTGCAACATCAAAACCATCTGCCGGCATCTCAAGCCTTGATGGGATTGCATTTCAGTTTCTTGCTTCATCTGTGCCTGTATGCGTAATGATGGATGCCAGAAGAGGTGAGGTGTATAGTGCTGTCTATAACTTCAAAAATGGCAGCCTGATTCAAAAAAGCACGGAAATTGTGGCTTCTCCGGAACTTGCTGTGGAGATCGCAACTGACTCTCTTTCATCACGTTTTGCCGAAATGCCCGTGCTGTTTGCCGGTTCAGGGGCTGTTGCCTTTCGCTCCCTGATTCAGGAGATGACGGGCGGTACAGCGATTTTTGCCCCTGTATTTCAGAATTTTGTCAGGGCATCTGCTTTGGCTTGCAAGTTTTTTGAAAACAGTGATTTGTTATCCATGTCACCGGATGCTGTTACCCCTGTCTATCTGAGAAAGTCTGATGCCGAAATTAATTATCAACGTCAACACCAGTGCTATTGTTGACAATGATTAGTCTCTCTGATATTAAGCTGGAAAATGATTTATGGCAGATGTCAAGTATCCCCCTGACACTTTAACCTACTTTTGATCAACTGTATTTAAATAAACTATGAATAATTCTCAATGGCCTCATAGAACAGTCATTCCAGTTGCAATTCCTGGTCTTAAATTTATTTTCGCAGCCGCATCTATAACAGGGCTGCTTTTTTTGATGGGCTGGGCGATTCCCGGGTGGGGTGCTTTTTTTGTCACGCTCTTTATATGCTGGTTTTTCAGGGATCCCGAAAGGGTTGTGCCTGACCATGGCAACTGCATGGTCTCTCCCGCCGATGGCAGGATAATTGTCGTGGAAGAAAAGAATACAAATGAGTTTACCAATGACCATTGCATAAAGATAAGCATTTTCATGAATGTGTTTAATGTGCATGTCAACCGTATACCATTTAAGGGCGTTATAGAAAAAGTAATTTATATTCCAGGCAGATTTATCAATGCATCTTTTGATAAGGCCTCGGAATACAATGAGAGAAACGCTCTGGTTATCAGAACAGATTCCGGTAATCTCTACGGTGTTGTCCAGATTGCGGGCTTGATTGCAAGACGTATTGTATGCAAGGTCAGTCAAGGCGATACAATGGAGCGTGGCAGCCGGTATGGGATGATCTGTTTTGGCTCCAGGCTTGACCTTTATATTCCTTCAAACAGCAGGGTTGTAGTTGATCTGGGACAAAAGGTTCAGGCAGGATCAACCATTCTGGCTTATCTGGAGTAAACGGGTTTAAAGAATTTAAGGGCTATATTTTCATGACCGACGGGATTCTTTTTATGCCAGACGGGATTCGGCCACCCCCCAGGCATGAAAAAAATGATGTGTTTTAACGGTAAAATAAAGGGTTCAATCATGCAAGGGCGATTTTTTTTGATCGCCCTTACTAAATATTGATGGTTTTGTAATAAAATTCCAAATAAATGGAGAACAGAAAAGTTGGAGCAGATACCAATTACTGTAGAAGGATTTAATGCTCTTAAAAAAGAGCTTGAAAGGCTCAAGACCGTTGACAGACCGCAAAATATCAAGGCGATAGAGACGGCAAGGGCACATGGAGATCTCTCGGAAAATGCAGAATTTGATGCGGCAAAGGAGAGACAGTCCTTTATTGAAGGAAGAATAGGAGAGTTGGGGTATAAAATAGCAAGTGCCAAAATAATTGATCCTGATACTGTGCCTAAAGATTGTGTAAGATTTGCTTCAAAAGTACTTCTTGAGAACCTTGACTCCGAGGAGGAGGTAGAGTACATGCTTGTAGGACAGGAGGAATCTGATATATCCAAAGGAAAGATTTCTGTTTCATCTCCACTTGGAATGGCCCTGATCGGGAAAAAACCAGGCGACGACGTTGTCTTACAGGCACCAGGTGGTAAAAGATCC
>JADFYT010000257.1 GCA_015232935.1 Desulfamplus sp. | reverse complement strand
GATTGCAGTATATGCGTTCATGTCTGTCCTGAAGGGGCAATTGAGAGGTTTGAGTCAGAAGACGGGGCATTTGAGTACAAGGCAGACCCTGAACAATGCATTGGATGCGGTTTTTGCAAAGGTGCATGTCCCTGCGGAATATGGGATATTGTTACCAACACTCCTTTGTAAAATAATATCAGTTCTGGGACGTCCAAATACATTATCCACTCTTTTTCAGTTTTTGAATACTTGACATATTTGTATCCTGCATAACAGGTAAAAGTTACTTATCAATATTGATAATGTTGTTTTAAGTGACCTGACAATAAAATTATCAAGGCACATTGACCTGATATTGCTTCCAAAATCAGGTCAATGTGGAACTGATAAGTCAGTATTTGGCCTGTTATCAGGGCAAAACGACCTGCTAATTAATGGTTAGCTTTTTACAAATACGAATACTGTGATTATATAAATTTTTTAGGTAAATGGTTAAAAATAAATGAACTTCAATATTAATCAGCTTGACGAAGTAGAGTACGATGGAAGTTATGAGTCTGAAGAGGCACTGGCACAATATCAAGACTCGGTTTTAGAAGAATTTGCCCTTTCAGTCCAAGGCAAAGAACATATCAAAACTGATCCTGGAATGGGATTCTGGATTGCCCAGCTTATATACTATGGAATTGGTTATATAGGCGTTACCCTGCCTCAGATGAATGAAACTCATATCGATGAAATCATAACAGATCTATTTCCCAGAAAAATATCCCTGAGTGCCCCTGAAGATGCTGATGACGCTATTCCTGAACTTTTAGCGTTTTGGAAATTTCTTGGAAGCAAATACAAACTGTCAAATGCAGATATTATCATTGATTATTTGACTGAAATTGAACCAGAGTTTAATGCCATTATGAATGATTCGTCAAAGTTTGGTATGGCTAAATCATTTATGACAATGGGAAATAAAGCTGGTTTTGATATGACAGATCAAGATCAAATGAATGAATTTCTGCAAATATACAATAACAATATAATGGAAGGGCAAAGCGTTATACCTTCAACAAAAAAGGTTTTTGTTTCTAATCCCCAATCTCCATCATCGAAAAAAGCAAAAGCAAAAAAGAAACAAAAAATGAAAATGGCTAAGGCTTCTCGCAGAAAAAACAAGAAAAAATAGTAAGTGCTAAATGAAAAGAACGTGCTGATATATCGTTGTAATATCAATATTTTTCAAAATAAGACTCCCCATTTTAGAAATGCTTCTTTATTGTAAGAACAGGGAAAAACCGAAGAAGAACACAGGTATTTTGGCCAATCAGGCACTACAGCCGACCACGCAGGACGTGATCGGTTCTTCACGAACATCTTTCGGCAGCTGGTGAGCTTGTCGAGATGCATAAATAAAGAAGAGGAAGTTACAATGCTACCTGAAAAACAAAAGACAACATACAGAGCTTTTTACGATTCTGCTCGAAATAATGGCATACTGGATCCCAAGATGACATTATTGATTCATTTGGCGTCAGCAATGGCCTTCGGATGCTACCCATGAATGGAGCATTACCTTAGCGTGTCTAAGGAAGAAGGCATTTCTGAAGAGGAAATTGGAGCAGCTCAATCGATTGTGATGGCTGTTTCTGCCGGTAGAATTAACGCTCAGTTTAGAGATTCAAGAAACAACAATGAAGATTGATGCTCTCGTAAAAAGTCCTGAATCTACGCTTTTTGGTGTAATAACACTTTGATTTTATTAAGTGTAGATTTTAGAAAATTGATTTTTTGCGAAGTCATCAAATTTGAATGTGAAAAAAGTAAAACGAAGATTATTCCTGAATTGCCTGAATTCCCTGAAACCGGTCAACATCTTGTTGGTGATCTGGAGGGAACAGGATCATACAATTTCAGGTTTGGAAAACAACCATACTGAATCGCTTACGTTATTTATGAAGATATCAAGGTAGTTTTAATGCATATGATTGCACGACGTGGGGATTTTTATACCATTCTAAAAAAAGCGGATATAAGAACATGAAAGCATTATTGGCACTTGAAGATGGCAGGACATTTCCCTGCAGAAGTTTTACTGGCCCGGGAGAAGCACTGGGAGAGGTGGTATTTAACACCAGCATGACCGGTTATCAGGAGATTCTGACCGACCCCTCATATTATGGACAGATGGTCACCATGACCTTTCCTATGATGGGTAATTACGGAGTCTGTCCCGAGGATGCGGAGTCTGATAAAATTCAGGCGGCAGCTTTGATTGTTAGAGAATATGTGGATTTCCCAAGCAACTGGAGATCTACAGGAACTCTTTCTGACTACTTAAAAAAAGAGGGAATTCTGGGAGTTGAAGATCTTGATACCAGAGCACTTACCCGTCACATCAGAAACTCGGGTGCCATGAGAGCAGTTATTTCAACCTATGATCTTGATCCCGCATCCCTTGTGAAAAAGGCAAAACAGATTCCGCCAATGGAGGGGTGCAACCTTGCAGAAAAGGTAAGTACAACCACTCCATATTTGTGGAGAAACAACCGGCCTGATTTTATCAGTCAGGATTTTATAACATCTTTGACGGCTTCTGATTCTGCTAATAGCTGCACTTGTGCTCTGCCGGAAGTATCAATATGGAGATACAAGGGCAGGAAACACTCTGTTGTGGCTCTGGATTTTGGAATCAAATACAATATAATACGCTGCCTTGAAGATGTTGGATGCGAAGTTCTGGTTCTGCCTGCTTCAACCTCTGCCAACGTCATTAAAAAACTTGAGCCGGACGGAATTTTTCTATCCAACGGTCCCGGCGATCCGGAACCTCTGCATCAGGCTGTCGAGACTATCAGGTCACTCCTGGGGTATCGCCCGATGTTTGGAATCTGCCTTGGTATGCAGCTTCTCGGGCTTGCAATGGGTGCAAAAACCCACAAGATCAAATTTGGGCATCGGGGCGGGAATCAGCCGGTCAAGAACTTTGCCACCGGAAAGGTTGAAATAACCTCTCAAAATCATGGATTTGCAGTTGATATCAAAACTTTGGGTGAACAAAAAGGAACCGGGTGTATCTCTTCGTGTGATGGAAAAGCATCTGGTGCAATGATGACCCACATCAACCTGAATGAAGATTCACTTGAGGGCATTAAAGATGAATCACTCAAAGTGTTTGCGGTTCAATATCACCCTGAGGCATCACCAGGGCCTCATGATGCTGCGTATCTGTTCAGGCAGTTTGCGGACATGATGGAGATATAATTAATCAAATGCCTGAAATAACAAGATTTTACGGGATTATAATAAAAATATTTTTACAAGAGAGCACAATCCTTGATAAAGGAATGGGCTTCTCAATATTCATCTGACATAATGCATATGTGGAATACAAAATCATTAAAGAAATTACCACCCCTTGAATAGAGTGTATTAAACTTGTTGAAAGGAATCTGTTGCTATGGGCTTCTCAATAAGAATCAAAAAAGTTCTGCCTCTTGATGATATGGTATTGTCCGTTGAATTTGAGAATGGCATCTCAAAGCTATATGATGTCAAGCAACTCATTCCAGGATTCCCGATTTATGAACGGCTCAGAAACAGGGCATTATTTAATCTTGTTCATGTTGATTGCAGTGGTTGTGCAGTTGCATGGAATGAGGATATAGACATTTCAGAACTTGAGTTATGGGAAGGCGGAATTTAAATCCCTGTAAGGAAAAATAGAACAACATGCCAAAACGTACAGATATAAAAAAGATTCTTATTATTGGTGCAGGCCCCATTATTATAAGCCAGGCCTGTGAATTTGACTACTCGGGAACCCAGGCGTGCAAGGCTCTCAAGGAGGAGG
>JADFYT010000256.1 GCA_015232935.1 Desulfamplus sp. | reverse complement strand
TTGATAAACCCCCGCCCCTTGTGGGCCGCGGGGGTGGTTGAGATTATAGGATCAAGAATAATAGCCACCTTGCCTTCAACATCTCCAATAATCGCCATTGCCTTTGCCTGATTAGGAGCACTTCTTCGCTTGTCAACAATTGCAAGAGCGGCATTGAGGCGTTTGGCAAATGCCCTTGCCCGCTCTACACCACCGGCATCTGGTGACACAACTACCAGTTCGTCTGAAAAATTGGATTTTATATAGTCAAGAATAACAGGAGCGGCGTATAGATTGTCAACTGGAATATTAAAAAAGCCCTGTATTTGACCAGCGTGAAGATCTAAAGTAATAATACGGTTAACTCCGGTGTTTGTTATCAGATCAGCTACCAGCTTGGCACTTATTGGAACACGGGGAGCAACTTTTTTATCCTGGCGAGCATAACCGAAATATGGAATAACAGCAGTGATATAACTTGCTGATGAGCGTTTAAGAGCATCAATCATCAACAGCAACTCAATCAGGTTATCGTTTACAGGGTTACAGGTAGATTGGACGACAAAGACTTCTTGCCTTCTGACATTTTCCTGAATTTCAACCTGAATTTCACCATCGCTGAAACGATTTAACTTTGCATTACCAAGTGGCCTGGAAAGATAATCAGCAATTTTTCGGGCAAGAAAAAGGTTGGAACTTCCGGAAAAAAGCGAAATTGTGCTCATATAAACTCTCTTTGCTACATTTTTATTATTGGCTGGGGCGGGAGGATTCGAACCTCCGAATGCAGGAATCAAAATCCTGTGTCTTACCGCTTGACGACGCCCCAATATTCCAAATTTGATACTATGCAAATATCTATAACATTTCCCAAAAACAATTGAAACTCACGACAGATAATCTGCATTAACAAATGAGGTCAGAAAAATTTGCCTTCTTCCATGCCCCCATTTTGTGGAAAGTTCATTGAAACAGCATTTAGCTTTTTCATAATCAGAAAAAAGTGAAAAAAAAGTTGAACCACTTCCTGTCATAACAACTTTTCCTTCTAAGAAATCAACCAATTCTTCTCTGAACAATCCTATTTCAGGGTATAAGGTGGATGCTGACAGCTCAAGATCATTATGCATCAACCCTTTGATACCAACAAACCCCTGATTTATCTCAGAGGTTTTCAAAAGGCACTTATTATTAGATTTAACCGATTTTGTCAATCCCAAATCAAGATTTTTATATACATTTGCTGTTGAGGCTTCAATACCGGGGTAGAAAAGAAGTATATGGTACGATTCCAGCACAGGAATAGGAGTAAGCTTTTCTCCTACTCCTTCTGCTATGGCCGCACCACCCAGAATAAAAAAAGGGACATCTGCACCCAGATTTAACCCCATTTCCATTAATTCAGAGACAGAAAACGGACAACCATAGAACCGGTTCATAGTTTTTAGCACACAGGCAGCATTGCTGCTTCCACCGCCAAGACCGGCTCCAACCGGTATCTTTTTTTTGATATGGATCCTTACCCCTCTTAAACAAGGCTCTTCTTTAATAGATCTACTGCAGCACTGGATTTTACTCGTTGATTGTACTGAATTAAAAGCGTGTCCCGCGGGAGGATGTCTAATCAAACCAGAATCCACTGAATTGAAAGACACAGATTGATCTTCCGAAACACACCCTGCCCTGTCAATCATATCTCCGTCAATCATACCTTTAATCGGACTTGCTAATGAGCACATTTTTTTTTTGGAAAACAGCATTTTATTAAAGATGGTCACTGCTTTAAATGCAATATTTGCCTCGCCATCAGGCAAGCCTGAATGGTCGCTTGTCACAACAGTTTCTGGCTGCCTGAATATCATATCTATCTCATCATAAAGACTGACACATGCCATCAGGGTAAAAAGGTCATGATATCCATCGTTACGCCTTCCTGTAACGTAAAGAAAAAGATTGATCTTTGCCGGAGATTGTATGACAAATCTGTTGTTATGTGTCATCTCTACCAACTCAGCATTTTACCTTTACATAGGTTATTCTCAATTCATGAAGCAGACTTTTCATGAGTTTTTCCTCTTCAGAATCAAGATTTCCCAAGGTCTTTTTCTCCAGCATGGCAATCATATCAATAGTTTGTTTGGCAATACATAGATCCTTTTCCCTTTTACCAGTTGCCGGGTCAGGAATCTCTCCAAGCTGTACCAGTGCGGATGAGTAAAGGGATATCATAAATGTTGAAAAATCCACATCCGGTAATTTTCTGCTTTTGCAGGAGTCTGCATCTGAATTTACGCAATCTTTAAAAACAAAATCCTTTCCTTGAGCCATTCCTCAAATCTCCATATCTATTTTTTTGCCATGAAAACGCATTCTGTTTTTCATAATCAGGGGGGGCTGCATAATGGCCATGAACGTTTATTCAGGGACAACAGGTTCAAACTTGATTACTATATCAGCAACTGTTGTTCCATCACCATCCTTGTGAACAAAAAGCGGGTTAATATCAAGCTCTTTGATAAGAGGATGATGATCTACCATAGCCCTGAGACTTACAAGATTTTTTTCAAGAGTTTCAATATCAGCCTGAGGTTCTCCCCTGAATCCTGCAAGAATAGGATAACCTTTAACGCTTCTTACCATACGTCTTACAACATTTCTTCCCATGGGTGCCATGCGGAACACCACATCCTTGTAAACTTCGACAAAAATGCCGCCCAGACCGAACATGACAGCATGGCCAAATCCTGGATGACGGCTTGCCCCAAGGATAACCTCCTTACCTGGTCTTGCCATCTGCTGTACCAGCACTCCATGAAGTTCAGCAGACGGATTATAATCAGAGGCCGATTTCATGATTTTTTCAAAAACAGCAATTACATCTGAAGATTTTTCAATACCGACTTTAACACCACCCGCGTCAGACTTGTGAAGAATCTGGGGAGATACAATCTTCATTGCCACCGGATATCCAATTCGCTCTGCAATTTCAACAGCTTTTTCTGAAGTTTTGGCAATCTCCATATCAAGTGTTTTAAATCCATAACATTTTAAAAGCTGGCTTCCATCCATCTCGTCAAGAATAAACCTTCCGGCATCAAGGTGTTTCTGAATGATTTTATCCGCACTTGCCCTGTCAAACTCAAGCCGATACTGGGGAAGAATCTTTCTGGATAGCCATTTTTGTTGTGAATACAAAGCACCAAGTGCACGGGCCGCACTTTCAGGAAACTGATAGACCGGTACATTGTTTTGTTGAAGAAGATTTACACCATCAGAGACATCCACAACTCCCATAAATGCACATACAATAGGCTTGACAGCTCGTTTTGCAATGTTGACAATGGCCTCGGCAGTACCCATCGCATCGGTCATGGACTGAGGCGTCAAAATAATAAGAACGCTGTCAACGCCAGGATCACTCATTACGGTGGCCAATGTATTTTCATAACGATCCCGTGCCGCATCCCCGATAACATCCACAGGATTATGAAAATTGGCTGTGGGAGGCAGATACTTATGAAGCTCCTTTATAGTCTCCTCAGAAAACCTGGCAAGTTTCAAGCCTGAATGCTCACTCATGTCTGTCGCAATAATCCCGGGGCCACCGGCATTGGTGACAATTGCTATCTTATCCCCCTTGGGCACCTTTTTGGACGCAAGCGCCTGAGCATAATCAAAAAGCTCATTAACTGTACGGCAACGAATAATGCCGGCCTGTTCAAAAATTGCATCATATATTGTGTCTGAGCCTGCAAGAGAACCCGTGTGGGATGCGGCAGCCGCTGCACCTGCATCAGAAGTACCTGATTTAATGACAATAACAGGGGTTGGATTTATCCCTGATGTCA
>JADFYT010000255.1 GCA_015232935.1 Desulfamplus sp. | reverse complement strand
CAAAATCCGCAGGATCATCAGTGGGATACCAATATTTCCCGAATACAAAATCAGAAAATGATACGGTCTCGAATATCGGAAGCCCCTCCATAAACAGGAATATAATGATCAGGATCAGAATAATGATAGATAGAAGTGCAATTCCAAGAAAACCGTTCTGTATCAGGTTTTCCGCATTTTTTTGACGTGTTGTCATAGCAGGGCTTGAGTCCTTTTAGAACAATTTTAACGTGATGTGCAACTTTTTCTAAACACCCGAAATAACTGGTACTGATTCCTCAGTATCCACAATATAAAAAAGCCTACTTATCGACATTGCAAGGTGTTCAGTTTAAAGTTGCACATCACATAATTTTAATAAAGTGGTATGCTGCCGGCTTCTGCAACCAGAGACTGTCCCTGTTTTGAAAGGATGAAATTGATGAAACTCAGGGTCTCTCCTTCTGGCCAGCCATTTGTGAACATGAACAAGGGGCGACTGATCTTGTATTTGTTGTTCAATGTGGTTTCAATACTGCCCTGTACTCCTTCCACCGTAATTGTCTTGACATCATCATTGATGTATCCAAGTGCAATATATCCGATCGCTCCCTTGGTGTTTCCGATCTGGGTTACCAGGCCTCCGTTTGAAGGCTGTGTCAGGGCATTAGGGACAACCCTCTCTTTTTCCATAACCAGCTCTTTCCAGGCATCAAATGTGCCCGATGAGCTGTCCCTGGAGATCACAACTATTTTGAGGTCTTCTCCGCCTACATCTTTCCAGTTCTGGATTTTTCCCGTGTAAATATCTTTTAACTGCTCAAGACTCAAGTTATTAACCGGATTGGAAGGGTGGATGATAGGTACAATACAATCCAAGGCAATGCGATGAGGAACAGGATAGACACCATTGTCCACAGCCTGTTTTACCTCTTTGGCTGTGATAAATCTGGAAGAGTTGCCAATATTGGTTGTACTGTCAATAAGTGCCCTTATACCGTTACTTGACCCTCCGCCGGAAATAGAGATGGCCGAACCAGGATAGGCTTTCATATAGGCTTCTGACACTTTCTGGGCAATGGGCAATACCGTAGTGGAACCGTTTATAACAAGCTGTTCTGCACAGGCAATGCCGGTAAACAGGGCAAGCAATGTTAAAACCATTGTAAATCTTAATCCTTTTTTCATAATTCAGCTCCTTTTTTCATCTGTTAATGTGTATTTTCATCTGTTAATGTGCAAGAGATCTAAAATAGATTCGATTTCATTTAAGGAGCAATATAAATATGAATTGTTAGAGTTGTGTTAGGGGCGGGTTAAAATACGGTTAATTTAAGGTAAGAGTAGTGTTTGTTCAGGGATTTGACTTGTCTACCGAGAAGTCAAATCCCTGAATCCTTGATTCGGAAGGGGGATGGGAAAGGAAAAAATAGCTAATAATTATACCAGAGATTTTCTCTGAACTTAGGATTTTCGAGCCGTTCGTCTACATCAACTTCAAAAAACCGTGCAAGAGGATCGAAAATCTCGGGGTTTTCTTTCTGCACTTTTTTTGCGGCCGCAACCACAACATCAATCCCTTTTTCTGTCATCTTGCCAACAGGTGGCCGGCACGGACCTGAAGGCAGTCCCAGTATCTGCATAAGGGTTTTAAGAGCAAGAGGATTTCTTGCCCTGCATTTTACCATGCCATAAGGGGTTTTCTCTTCCGTGATTACAGTTACAAGCCCCAGAAGCGGCTGAAGTGCTCTGTTCAGCTCTTGTGCCCCCTTTGAGTCCCCTTGAGCCTGTAGTCTTACCATCTCTGCCATTGCCTTTGGAGCAATATTCGAGATGACCGAGATACCACCGCATGCCTTTATTTCGGGATCAGCCATGATCTGAAGCAAAATGCCGTCATCACCGGAAAAGATTCTGAAATCATCCTTGCAGCAGGCTCGTGTTCTTCTCATGTTCTCAATGCTTCCTGTAGCCTCTTTTACAGATACGATATTTTTGTATTCACGGTTTAACATGGCAAGATCTTCAGGCAGAAGCTGTGCTCCTGTTCTGCCGGGAATGATATAGGGAACAATCTCCATATCAGGAAAGGCTCTGGCTACAGGTTCATAGTATTCTCTCCTGATTTCAAGTGAGCTTGGGCCATTGTAGTAGGGATCGACAAGCAGCACCCCGTCAGCTCCGGCACTCACGGCATGACTTACAGCCTCAAAAGCCTCTTTTGTATTGTTGCTTCCCGCCCCTGCAATGCAAAGACACTTGCCCTTTGTGCCGGCGGCAACAGCGGCAACCACCTGGTTATGCTCTTCCCATTGCAAGGTGGGACTCTCTCCGGTAGTTCCGGCTACAATAATGCCGGTGATATTGTTTTTAATCTGAAATCTGATGAGACGGTCAAGTCCATCGGTATCTAATTCGCCTGTAGCTGTAAATGGTGTTGCTATGGCAGTATAACATCCTGTTTTCATACAAACTCCCTGATAAATATGTGTTTCAAGAATTTTCCTGGAAAACTTCTGTTGCAGTTAGATAGCCAGGTTTTTTTTAGGTACAGTTTCAAGTCTTGCCGAAACGCTAAAGTATACAATTCCAAGTCTTGCCGAAAAACTAAGGCATACTCTGTTTCAAGCTCTGCCAAAACGCGAAAATTTCATGGAAAAATTCCCTCTGCCCTGGGTTGCTGATCTCAATGCGGTCGAATATCCAAACATTCTGGATAGAGGAACTGTAGCCTTGATAACCTGAATATTGAATCTTGGAGCAATGGATTCTATTTTGCCGCCTCTTGTATTCAAATCAGAGATAGCCTCCCCCATGTAGTTATCAGGAACCAATACCTCTACTGCCATTACAGGCTGAAGCAGGGCAACCTTGCCTTTGGCCATTGCATCCTTGCACGCCATGGAGGCACATACAGAAAAGGCAAGTGCGGAACTCTGACCCTCCCGCAAGGAACAGCCTTTAACCACAATCTCTGTATCCACCATGGGGTATCCTTTTAAAAATCCGCTCTCAAGAGCCTCCTTCGCACCTTTTTCAATAGCTGCAATAAACTCTTCTGGAAGCAATGACACTGGTTCTGAAGCACTTGTAGCACCAGACTTGCCTGAACCGCCAGACTTGCCGGAACCACCGGATTTGCCGGAACCACGAGTGTTATCCACATATCCTTGCACAGTCTCGGGTGACAGATGATTTGTAAAAAGAATGCCTTTACCCCGCTCAAGAGGCTTTAATTCAATGTCAAGTTCCGCAAAGTGGGGTTTTCCTGCAATGTCCCGTTCAAAGACAGCGTGACCTGTGGAAGGTGACTCCATGATTTCCCGATACACTACCTGGGGTTTGCCGACATTCACATTTGTGCTGAATTCTCTTATCATCCGGCTGATAACAATCTCAAGATGAAGTTCTCCCATCCCTGAAAGAATGATCTGGCCTGTGTCTTCATCAGTTTTGACATCCAGGGTGGGATCTTCCATGGTGAATTTTTTCAGCACATCCTCAAGTTTCTCCTGATCCGCGTGGCTTTTTGGCTCGATTGCAATCGAAATAACAGGCTTGTAGAATTCAATCCGTTCCAATAGCACAGGGTTGGCTGAAGAGCACAGGGTCTCTCCGGTTGAGGAGTCCTTAAGCCCCATGACGCCTACGATATCTCCGGCAACTGCCTCCTCGATACGCTCCATTTTGTTGGCATGCATCTGGAAAATACGGGATGGCTTCTCTTTCTTCTTGAGCCATGGGTTAAATATATCCTCTCCCGCAACCATCTTGCCGCTGTAAACCCTGACAAAACAGAGTTTTCTTCCCTCAATCATGGATACCTTGAATATCAATGCAGCCAACGGTGCCG
>JADFYT010000254.1 GCA_015232935.1 Desulfamplus sp. | reverse complement strand
TGACAACAAGCAGGAGACAGGCAAAAAAAGTGCCCCTGTTGTATCAAAGTCTGTGAGAATAACGGCAGACAAGGCCACCAACAGCCTTGTTATCATGGGAGACAAGGAGGATTATCCTGTTCTTGAGGAGGTTATTGCCAAACTCGACATACCCAGAGCAATGGTCTATATAGAGTGCCTTATCATGGAGGTTAACGTAACCAGCGGGTTTGAGCTTGGCACAGAGTGGAGGGCAGGAGAGGGATTTGATTCAGACAGCAGCGGAAAAGATCAGGGCGTTTACTTTGGCGGTTTCGGGGGCAAAGGTTACTCCAACTTTAACTCCATTGCCACCACAGGAGTTCTGCCTGCCGGCTTCTCGCTCGGGGTAATGGGCAAAACACTTAAAATAGGCAATGTTGTATTTCCATCTATCGGAGCTGTGGTGCAGGCCTACAAGAGCAATAAAGACGCCCATATTCTGTCAACTCCCCAGATTCTGACCACAGACAATGAGGAGGCAGCACTTACCATCGGTAAAAATGTGCCGTACCAGACACGCTCCGCAGCGGACAATGCCACAGAGACATACAGCTCCTATGAGTACAAGGATGTGGGTATCACTTTGAAAATAACTCCCCAGATCAGCAAGGACAGACTGGTTCGGCTCAATGTATTTCAGGAGATTACCAAACTTGATTCTGTCAGCCAGAGCACCAATGATCGCCCTACCACCCTGAAACGCCAGATCCAGACCACATTGATTGTTGAAGATGGCCATACGGTTGTAATAGGAGGTCTGATTGACGAAAGCCTTTCAGAGTCCCAGCACAGCCTGCCATGTCTCGGAGATATTCCAGGGGTGGGCTATCTGTTCAAAACTGTCTCCAAGGGTCAGGACAAAACAAACCTGTATGTATTTCTTACTCCAAAGGTTGTCAAAAATCCCCTTGAGGCAGACAGAATCTATAAAGACAAAAAGAGTCAGATCAACACTATAAAGCAGGGTGATGTAAAGATGTACAAGGGGGAGTAGCCAAGGCGGATGTATTAAGATCCGGCATTATTTTTTATGATCGCAGCTTTTTTCAGTACTGTCTGGTCAGGCTTGATGCTGTCGGGGCGTAACGTAATACCCCCCTGATTATGAATAAAATGCAAAATATCTGCACTCAAATGATAAGTTATGCGAATGCTGTCTGTTTTTCGATTTGCTGATATGATAAATCAGGAAGATTAGCATATTTTTTAGCATGTTCTATTGTCATGCTGACAAGATTACCTTTCGCATCAATGTCAATATAGACATTTTCTGATATTTCCCTTGTCTCTTCAATTACGTTGTCAGAAAACTCAACAAGAGCTGTATCTGTATCTGAAAAGTATTTTATCTTCATTTTTTTATTACTCCCTGAAATTTCTGTCAAAAAAAGCATTATGAACTGTTTCACCATCTTCAAGAAGAATAACACGTAAATATTTTCCTTCAACGTTCAGCCATTTTCGGATTCTTCCATCAGATTGAATTTCAACATGAACCGGAGAAGAAACAGCCTGTTCAATCCACTCATCTTTGATTGAAATCCTGTCAATCCTTGTTCTGGTGTGAAGAAAATATTGAGTACATTTCATTACTTTTTCCTAATAATACGCTCATGGCCCTATCTTCCCCCCAGCAGAGTTCCCAAACCACCCAGAATAGAACCCTCTCCCTGATGTTGAGAACCGGCAGATGTACCTGACGGAGCACATGCCAGCATTCGTCCTGCAAGACGGGAGAACGGCAGGCTCTGCAACCATACGATTCCTGGACCCGTAAGTTTTGCAAAAAAGAGCCCCTCACCGCCAAACAGCATGGTTTTGATTCCGCCTGCCTGCAAAATATCAAAATCAACTGTCGAGGACATGGCTGCAAGACACCCTGTATCAACATGCAGAACCTCTCCGTGATTCAGATTGATCCTGTGAACAGCCCCTCCAACATGCATGAAAACATAGCCATCTCCCTCAATCTTCTGCATTATAAAGCCTTCGCCGCCAAACAGTCCGGTCAAAATCTTTTTCTGGAAGTGAATGCCTACCTGAACCCCTTTGCTGCCCGCAAGAAAGCTGTCTTTCTGGCAGATGATCCTGTTATTGTAATCACCAAGTTTCAAAGGAATTATCGTTCCTGGAAACGGTGCTGCAAAGGCAACTCTTCCTTTGCCCTGTTTGCTCTGGGTAAACACAGTGATAAAAAGACTTTCGCCTGTTAATAATCTTTGACCTGCTCCCAGCAGTCGGCTCATGAAGCCCTGTTCCTGGCCTGTGCCATCACCGAAAACAGTTTTCATTTCAATGCTTTCGCTCTTGTACATCAGTGCTCCGGCTTCAGCCACAGCACTCTCACCCTGATCAAGCTCAACTTCGATATACTGCATTTCATGGCCATAAACCTTAAAATCTATGCCGTCAGTAAATGAATTTGATCCAAAGCCAGAAGAGCTGGTTCCGGTTTGTGACTCTGTGCCGCTCTGATGAACCTGCGGTGTCTGTTCAGATTGATATTCCTGTTGCACCGTCACTATCCTGTGTTGAGACGGCTGCATCTGGCCATGATGTGGTGATTGAACCGGCTGGTGCTGCTGGCCTGACTGGTTATATTGCGTTGATTGAACATGCTGAACCGACTGGTCGTACTGAGCCGGAGAATTTTTCTGGGTTGGCTGGTTTGCTTGAGCAGGCAGGCTGCCGGGTTTTGTGGACATCATGTTATCAGGGGGTTGAGGAAATGGAGTAACTCCATCTTTTTTGAACCGCCATATCTCCATAATTTCATAAGCCGGTCTCCAGTCAGCAAATCCTGGTTGCCAGCAATATGAGCCCTGATTTTCACGGATAAAGTTCTTTGCATCATCGGTTGACAGTGGCCCTTTTTGAAGACCATCTGTGAATATGTACCAGTTTGACATTATTCACCTCAATATATTCTTTGCAATTTTGATGATCTCGTAAAAAGTCAATTTGCCAAAATATGCGTCCAATAAAACCAGAGAGTTATTAGACCAAGAAGTGCAGATTCAGAGCTTTTTACGAGACCTACAATTTTGGCATCCTTCATGTCTCATCAAAAATAGTTGACACTTTTTTTGAGGTAATCCACTGAAAATGTGGATGTGGTTAAACAAGCATGATTGACATGTATCAATCACCCCCAAATATAAAAATGATAGTCATTTTCACGGTAAAGAAAGTGTCAACCGGCAAATGAAGGATACCCGAATTAAAGATCAAACTCCGCAGGATCAATATCAAGCGAGTGGCATATTTCTTTGATAATTGCCTTTTCATCATTATCAAAGTTGCCGTCAGCTCCGGCAATTATCATTGCCACCTGGACAGCGGCACGGGCCTGGGGCGGAGTTTTCTTCAATTTTGCTACCACCTGAAGAAGGTCGATCTTGCCAAAATCAAAGTCTTTAACCAGTTTATCGCAATAGGTGTTAAAGGTCTGCTGCAATTTACTCACATCAAACACGGCAAGCGTATCATTGGAGCTTATAAAAGCCGCTGTTTTTTTTCTCTCTGTAGCATCAATAGTACCATCGGCAGCTGCAACAAGTGCACAGACAGCCATGGTACCATCTGCAAAATTCTGGTTTTTAAACTGCTTGACCTGCGTTACAAGCTGGCCTTGCAACTCCATTGCACTCTCTTTTAGTTTACTCAGAAATCCCATTTTGTTCCTCCTTCAGCTAAATAGTTTTTTAAACAAAAACATCTCTTAACCAATCTTTACCAAACGGGCATAACCGTAATCCGGTCATCCCGAACATCCCTGATCGTGAAATTCAGAATGTATTTCAGAATGTATTTTAACAGTAACAGTTTT
>JADFYT010000253.1 GCA_015232935.1 Desulfamplus sp. | reverse complement strand
TGGAACGGATTTCCTCTATTGAAACCATTACGAAATAATTATACCTGAATATCGATGGCTAAAAGGAGTTTGGATTGAACATAAGCAACATTGAATCAGTTGATCCTGAAATTGCAGGAATTATCAAAGACGAGGAGTCAAGGCAGGATAATGGGCTTGAACTGATCGCATCCGAGAACATCGTCAGCAAGGCGGTCATGGAAGCTCAGGGTTCTGTTTTGACAAACAAATATGCAGAAGGTTATCCCGCAAAAAGATATTATGGTGGTTGTGTTCATGTGGACAGGGTTGAGCTGCTTGCGATTGAAAGGTTAAAAGAACTTTTTCAGGCTGACTATGCAAATGTCCAGCCTCATTCTGGCTCCGGTGCCAATATGGGTGCATATTTTGCGCTGCTTGAGCCAGGAGATACTGTTCTTGGAATGGATCTGTCGCACGGTGGCCATCTTACGCATGGAAGTCATGTCAGTTTTTCAGGCAGGCTTTTTGATTTTATACATTACGGTGTCTCCAAAACTACAGAGATGATAGATCTTGATGAGGTCGAGTCCCTTGTCAAGATACACAGACCCAGACTGATCCTGGCGGGTGCAAGTGCATATCCACGAGAGCTGGATTTCAAAGGATTTGCTGCAATTGCAAGGCAGTATGGTGCTCTTTTTATGGTGGATATGGCCCATATCGCAGGGCTTGTTGCTGCCGGAATTCACCCGTCACCGGTTCCGTGGGCGGATGTTGTCACATCAACCACACATAAAACCTTAAGAGGTCCGCGGGGGGGGGATTATCCTTTCAACCGAGGCTCATGCCGCAAAAATAAGAAGTCAGATATTTCCCGGAATACAGGGCGGACCGATGATGCATATTATTGCGGCCAAGGCTGTTGCATTTAAAGAGGCTCTTGATCCGTCATTCAAAGCATATCAGCGGCAGGTCGTTGACAATGCATCCTTGCTTGCCTCGCTTCTTATGGACAATGGTATCCGTCTTGTTTCCGGAGGCACTGATAACCATCTTATGCTTGTGAATCTTTCCAATAAAGGTATTTCCGGCAAGGACGCTGAAGCCATGCTCGGGCTTGCGGGTATCACTGTAAATAAAAACAGCGTGCCTAATGACCCTCTCGGGCCTTCTGTGACCAGCGGAGTGCGTATTGGAACGCCGCTTTTAACATCACGGGGTATGGGAAAAAATGAGATGCATGAAGTTGCCTCATGCATATGTGATGTGATTGATAAAAAATGCGATGTTGAAAAAGTAAGATCAAGGGTGATGGCTCTTTGCAGGGCATTTCCCCTTTATGGCACAAACAGAAACCTGTGAATCAATTTTGGATAGTCGAGAACATAATCAGCCTGGCTGCGATTAATATTTGATTGAAATTAATGGGTAATAAAACATGTTTAATTTCAGGTGTTTAAAATAGTATATATAAAAAAATACATGTTGCGGGGAATGGAAAATATGAATCACGAAGTATCTGGTAATATTGAACCTGGTATGTTCGGTACAGTGGTTCATGAAATATCTGACAAACCGGATCAGGATCGTCCTTCATGGACAACATACTTTATGGGTATCGCGGATCTTGTTGCGACTCGTTCAACATGTATCCGGCGCAAGGTGGGAGCTGTTCTTGTCAAAGAGAGAAGAATTCTTTGCAGTGGTTATAACGGTGCTCCCTCAAAAATTGCCCACTGTATTGAAACCGGTTGCCTCCGGGATAAAATGAAAATTCCTTCAGGAGAGAAACATGAGCTTTGCAGGGGAGTTCACGCGGAACAAAATGCCATTATTCAGGCCGCACGCCATGGCATATCTGTCAGCGGTTCAATCTTGTACTGCACAGATCATCCCTGCTCGATATGTGCTAAGATGATAATAAACGCAGGTGTTGTATCTGTATATTTCAAAAAACACTATAATGCTGTAGTTTCAAGTGAAATGCTGGAACAGGCAGGGATTGGACTATATCCGATTAATGAGTAAGTTCGATTAATGAGTAAATTTTTTTTTGTGAATTAATAGACATCCTGCAAGAGTCGCTTTTCATTCAGTAAAATCAAGCGGCACGATCCGGTTTTGCAGGAAATCCAATCTATTTTGGCTATCACCTGGTTACTTTCTGCTTTGAAATTTGAGGAACAATATGAAATGCCCTTTTTGCGGCAAACTTAACAACAGAGTCATTGATTCCCGTCTGAGCAGGACCGAGATGGAAATTCGAAGACGAAGAGAATGTCAGGAATGCTCACGTAGATTTACCACTTTCGAGACAGTTGAAGATCTTCCGGTTATGATCGTTAAAAAAGATGGTCGCAGGGAGGAGTTCATACGTAGCAAAATTCTGGCAGGAATAAAAAAAGCCTGTGAAAAGCGTGCTATCAGTATGCTGCAAATTGAGGAACTGGTAGATACTATTGAACGGGATTTGCGTGATTTGAACGATAAGGAGATATCATCTCGCATTGTAGGTGAAAAAATAATGGAGCATCTTCACAGGCTTGATGATGTCGCCTATGTAAGATTTGCTTCGGTTTACAGAGAATTTGGAAGCGTTGAGGATTTTATCGAAGCACTTAAAAAACTGAACAGATTAAATCAACTGTCTGAAAATGATCAAGAGACATCAGACCGGCCACTTAATGGCCCCCCCTTGGACAGACTCTCTGCTGACAGGCATGATACAGAAGGACAAAGTCAAGATATCTCGACTCTTGATGAGCAGCCTGTAATCAATAAGACTGAAAACGGGCAAGACACAAGTGAACAAAATGAGTAGCCACACAGATTCGATTGATGCAGACTGGGTTGATAATGTTCACTACATGAAAGAGGCTATAGCTCTGGCTGCTAAGGGCAGGGGTTATACCTCACCCAATCCGATGGTTGGAGCACTTGTGGTCAAAGACAATCACGTTATAGGCAGAGGATGGCACAGGTCTGCCGGTAGTGCACATGCAGAAGTCGAGGCTATCAATGATGCAGGTGATTATGCAGAAGGAGCAGATATCTATGTCACTCTTGAGCCATGCAACCATTATGGCAAAACTCCTCCCTGCACAAAAAAAATCATGGAGTCTGGAATAAGACGGGTGTTTGTGGCGGTTAAAGATCCCAACCCGTTTGTCGCAGGCGGAGGAAACCAGTATCTCAGAGATCATGGGATCATTGTTAAAGAGGGGCTATGCAAAGACGAGGCAGAGGCACTGATTGAGGATTTTATATGGTATATGAAAAATGGTAAAAAACCATTTGTGATTCTTAAATGTGCGGCAACTCTGGATGGCAGGATTGCCACTTCGACCGGAGATTCCCAATGGATTACCTGCGAAAAATCTCGTAAGTTTGTCCATGAATTGAGACATTCATGCGATGCCATTCTGGTAGGTTCAGGAACTCTGCATAAAGATAACCCTTCATTGACTGCCCGCATCGAAAATTTTGACGGGCAAATAAAAGATCCGCGTCGAGTTATACTTGACTCATCCCTTTCCATTGATCCCTGTGCAAAAATATTAACCCAGAGCTCCAACGCAGACACTATTATTGCTGCATCTTCCCACTGTGATCCCAAAAAACGTGCTATACTTGAAGATATGGGTGTAACTGTGTTGACAGTTCCCCAAAAAAAGGACTTTTTGGAACATAAAAAATATTTTAAGAAGATCATCTCTTCAGAACAGGCCGGCTCTTCAGTGCAGCACAATTTTCTGGATTTTGATAACATCCTTGAACAGCTTGGCAAAATGGGAATAATGAATATTCTGATAGAGGGAGGATCAACTGTTATCGGGTCAGCACTCTCAAGCGGCATTGTCAACAAGGTGCTCTTTTTAATGGAAAAAAAAATT
>JADFYT010000252.1 GCA_015232935.1 Desulfamplus sp. | reverse complement strand
ACCATCGGGGTCAGCCCCATTAAGAAAAACAGAATTGAAGCTAAACAAAATGCTACCAATGATGCCTTGAAAGAGGCTGTTGAAAAGTCTGTAATTCGTATGATGAGCCGTGTTGAGCTTACCTTGAACCTTAATCATATATATGATGCCGTAAATCATCATGCTGAAAAATTTATCATCTCTTATAGAATAATTGGAGAGTTTACCAGAAAAGATGACGCTATTGTTGCGTTGGAGAGTCAGATTGACACAGATGCCCTGGCACACTTTTTTTATCAGAAAGGAGGTATTGACAGCAATGTCAATATTCAGGATGGAAGTACTGATGAAGTGATAATAGGAACTGTGGAAAAGGCAAGCGGGTTTAATACCATAAAGGCAAAAATTGAAGGTTCTGATTATCTGTCAAGTTTTATTATGCTCAGAAAGACATTGAGCAGCATGAATGGAATTAAAGATGTCCAGACAAGGGAGTTAACATCTGATCAGGCCATTGTTACCATAGTATTTACTGGAGACGGAAAAAATCTTGCAAATGAGTTGATGCTCAATTCGTTTCAGGATTTCAGTCTGGAGCTTTCTGACATTACACCGGAATCACTTACCATTCGTTTTATACCCAAAACCAATGGTGCCACGATTGAACAAAAAGATATGGAGGGAGCTTATATTTCCGAATAAGTAACTTTACGTACCACCCTTGATAAAGATGGGCACAACGAAAAACGAAAGTCTTCTAACTACAGATATCTCAAGAGACTTTCACGTAAACACTTATGTTAAAATATCAACTATCCAGGGATACTATTGCATGGGAAAAACGCTTACATTTCAGGTAGCAAACAACAAAATGTTCTTCAAATGCTACGGGTGCAAATCCAAGAGGATGATTTCCATACCACCCGGACTTCGCACAAGATTGATGCGTTGCCATAAATGCGGTCAGATAACCCGTTGCCTTCTTAACCGTCGTGTTTACTCAAGGGAATCACAAAGCGGCACAATACTGCTTCGTACTATAGATGGCATTGAAATACCGGTGAATCTGCATGATCTTTCTGCATTGGGAGTAAGTTTTGATTTGTCAGGCAGGGATATTGCGAAGATTGCTGTGGGCAGGGAAATTTACTTGAAATGTAGCTGGAATCCAATGCTTCTCAGCCAGAAGCGATATATTGTCAAGTCGATCAAGGGGCAGAGAGTCGGTGCCGAAGTTCAACATTGATGCTCTGCCGATTTTAACCTGAAAATGTCTGTTTTCTGACTCTTTAATTCAGAAAACAGACATTGCCATCATCAAAAATCAATATTTCCCGGGGTTCTTGGAAACGGAATTACATCGCGTATATTGGTAATGCCTGTGATGAGCATAAGAAGTCTCTCAAATCCCATGCCAAATCCGGCATGAGGGACAGAGCCAAATCTTCTTGAGTCAAGGTACCACCAGTATGTCTCTTTGGGCAACCCCATTTTGTCCATCCTCTGTTCAAGCATATCAAGCCGCTCTTCTCTCTGGCTTCCACCTATAAGTTCACCGATTCTTGGCACCAAAAGATCAACAGCAGCAACTGTACGCCCGTCATCATTGAGCCTCATGTAAAAAGGCTTGATCCCTTCAGGGTAGTTAACCAGAAAGACCGGTTTTTTAAAATACTCCTCAGCAAGAAATCTTTCATGTTCAGATTGAAGATCCTTGCCGATTTCAACCTTATATTCAAACTCTTTTCTTGATTTAAGAAGAAGGTCTATGGCGTCATCATAGCTTATTCTTGCGTACTCTTCCTGGATAAGCACATCCAGAACCTTTTCAAGCCCCTTGTCCACAAATTCAGTGAAGATGGTTATATCTTCACTGCAATTAGTAACAGCATGAAGCGTCAAATATTTAAGAAGCTCCTCTGCATGATCCATGTTTCCGTCAAGATCGCAGAATGCCATTTCCGGTTCTACCATCCAGAACTCTGCTACATGCCGGCTTGTGTTGGAGTTTTCAGCTCTGAAAGTAGGTCCAAAGGTATAGACATCGCCAAGAGCCAGAGCAAACATCTCGGCAGACAACTGACCTGACACCGTAAGATTTGCCTCATGAGCAAAAAAGTCCTGGTTAAAATCCATCTTTCCCGACTTTGCCACTGCCGCGGGGTCAAGACTTGTGACTCTGAACATCTCTCCTGCTCCCTCGCAGTCTGATCCTGTTATAATAGGGGTGTGCAGATAGCGGAATCCCTTTTCATTGTAGAACTTGTGGATGGCAAATGCCATTTCTGACCTTATGCGGAATGCCGCACCATATTTATTGGTTCTTGCCCGAAGGTGGGCAATGGTTCTCAGAAATTCATCAGAGTGTCTTTTTTTCTGAAGCGGATAATCTTCAGGTGCGATATTTATTATATCAACACTATCGGCATGGATCTCCCATTTTTGTCCCTTTCCTGGAGATTCGACAAGCCTTCCTTCAACACCTACGGCAGAGCCTGTTGTAATTGCAGCGATCTGACTGTAGTTTTCAAGCCGGCTGTCTGCAATTATCTGAATATTTCTAAGGCAGGAGCCGTCATTGAGCTCCATAAACGAGAATTCTTTGGAGTCACGCTTTGTCCTGACCCATCCCTTTACAAGAACTTTGTCTATTGATATCTCTGAAGCAAGGAGTCTGTTTATCTTGATTCTTTTCATGTTTACCTTTCGGATTGTATTTGTTATTTGTCTGTAGCAACCACGTCCTGTGGGCGTGGAAAGGTAAATTCAAGCGATCTTTACCGTGAAAACACATTATGGTTTTCATGCTTGGGGGTGGTCGGCTTCCCATCCGACCATGTTCGTTCAGGGTTGTAAAAATGTTTTATTACAACTGATTAAATTTCCTGTCAAACTAATCATGGGCCTTTTAAAAGGAGAAGGGCAATATGAATACTGATATCAAGGCATTTCAGGATTATTACGCAGATGACTATTCTCACTGCTACGGGTGCGGTCGTTTGAATGAATACGGATTGCAGATTAAAAGCTACTGGGATGGAGATGAAAGTGTGTGTCGTATTCTTCCAAAGCATTATTACAGCGGAGGAAAGGCAGATATCCTTTACGGAGGGCTGATTGCGTCTTTAATAGATTGTCATGGTGCAGGGACAGCAGCAGCGGCCAAGGCACGGGAGCAGAATATTGAGATGCTACCCGGAGCCATGCCCCGTTTTGTAACAGCTTCGCTTAAAGTTGATTACCTTGCTCCTACACCGGTCAATATTGAAATTGAACTAAGGGGGACGATAAAGGAGATCAAGGGAAAAAAAGTGACTGTTGCTGTCACGCTGAGTGCAAATGAGAAGATCTGTGCTAAAGGAGAGCTAATTATGATCCAGATACCGGCACCTCAATAGCTTGGGATTATATAGGTTTCTTTTAAAAGTCCCCTCTGCAGAAACTCTTTTTCATCCAGGATAATCAAGGAGTAATATCGAGCTTTGCAGGAAGTATGATATCAACGAGCTCTTTGATTTTTTTGTTCTTGCGATAGACTGTGCCAAGAAATACAGCTATTACTTCACCATGCTCATCTGTGATTTCTATTGAGTAGGTTCCAAGTTTGCTGTTTTTGGATACCTCTTTGGCAACTGCAAACAAAGTGCCTCCCTGAGCAGCTTTTATGTAGGAGACACTGACACTGATCCCAAGAGCAACAACTCCGTGAGAGTTTGATGCAACAGCGAATACAAGATCTGCAAGTCCGAAGATTGCTCCTCCATGGACAAGATTGACAGCATTCAGATGATGATCCTCTATCCTCATACTTGCCTTGGCGTAGCCAGGAGAAGCTTCGAGTATCTCTATCCCGATATGGCGTGCAAATCGGTCATTCTTA
>JADFYT010000251.1 GCA_015232935.1 Desulfamplus sp. | reverse complement strand
TCGTCGCAGCTCTTTCTTAAGTTCGCTACTTCACCGTCATCGATAGATATAAAAATAACCCCATCATCCTTCAGTAGATTTCGGGCAAGCTTTAAACGGGGATACATCATATTCAACCAGTCGGTATGATAACGCCCACTGGTTTCGGGATTGTTGGAGAGGTTGCGGCCTTCGCCGTCTACCTGCCCGGTGATCTCTTTGTAGTTTTTGATGTTGTCCTTGAAGTTGTCTTTATAGACAAAATCCTTGCCGGTGTTGTATGGCGGATCGATATAAATCATCTTCACTTTTTTGTGATAACTCTTCTGCAGGAGCTTGAGCACTTCAAGGTTATCGCCCTCAATGAAAATATTCTGGGTGGAATCCCAATCCACCGACTCGTCTTTACAGGGGCGCAGGGTGCCGGTGCTTGGCGTTTGGGCAATCATCCGGGCTTTGCTTTTGCCGTTCCATGTAAAGCTGTAGCGTTCATCGCGGTCATCCACAAACGTGCCCAGCACTTCCTTCAGGGCGTCGAAGTCGACCTTGCCTTCGGTGAAGGCTTCCGGGAACAGCTCCTTCAGCTTCTGAATATTTTCAGCGGTAATGTCTTTTGATTTACCGTCTAACTTTTCCATTCTGAATTCTCCATTCTCTCTAAAGCTCTTCCGTTCTGAATTCACTGTAGCCTTCATAAAAATAGCTCACATCGATCCCCTTCATGTACAAGGCTCGATCATGAATCTGATCGGTCAGGGCACTTTTTAACAGCAGTTTGATTTCAACATCTTTCACCGGGCTGCGCTCCATGGCAGAGAGGTATTCTTCCTTATCCACCAAATTCCAGTCGATTACCTGCTGAATCTCTTTTTTCAGGATTAGATCCAGCCAGATGCGCGTTGCCCGTCCATTCCCCTCCCGAAAGGGATGCGCAATATTCATTTCCACATATTTTTCAATGATTTCATCAAAGTTGCCCTGGGGCATGGCATCGATGTATTTCAGCGATTGCTCTAAATACATCAGTGGCACAAACCGAAAATTGCTTTTGGCAATGTTTACTTCACGAATCTTTCCGGCAAAGTCATAAATCTCGTCAAAGAGATAGGCGTGAATAAATGCCAATCCCCCAAAGGTGCCGACATCCACTTTTTCGATGTCACCGGAATCAAAGAGCTGCTTTGCTTTCTTCTTGCTGATTTTTTCTTCAGCCTTTGCCAGTTCAACCTGATTCGTGATGCCCAATATCTTTTGCAGTATCATTACACCATTCCTCCGTCCGGATCCTATTTGTTGCTGTTTAGTCATACTTAGAACCGTTAACCCCTTGAATTCTAAGGGTCTGAGGATTCGTATCCTATAAAAGGTGTTTTTATTAGTTATGCTAACCTCCATTTTAATGGTCTCCAGCAATGCGGATTCAACGGGCATGTCGACGGCCCACTGCCGGATATGCCGGTACAGCTCTTTGTGCTCGCATCCGGATTGAATGGCGTGGGCAATCCCCATGGCAAACAGCACGTTCGCCTGTTTGCAGATCAGGTTGGGATGAGTAAGTGCTGCATCCTGCATGGCCCATTCAGCCACCTGATGCAGTTCAAATCCGGCTCCGAAGATCCCGAGCGGACTGATCCGCATCATGGCTCCGTTGGCCTGACTGTCCGGGTTGGGATTGCCACGCAGACCGGCCGAAATGGTCATGCCGCAATCAAACGGATCGGAATCAAGCCAGTATTGTATTCAAAAGGTAAACATTCAACTTACTCTTGACCTGTTGAAAAGTGCACATATTTTTTTCATAAAAGTTTGTAGCAATCAATATTTTTTTGATGTGTTGTTTGCATAAAGAGCTTGCTCCTGATTGCGAAAAAGTCTTGTGTTGACTTTTGATGGATTAGTCTATATATGCTGGGCATATTAACAATAGCTTTTGATATATCAATGGAGGTAGCCAAATGATATCAAGTCAGGGTCAAAGCATGACAAGTGCTCATTACGCACGCATGGGTGAAAAAGAATGTGAACAGATTCATGTGGGAACACTGGAGATCCTTGAGAGAACCGGTGTTGATGTGCACCATGAGGAGGCAAGACAAATCCTTGCAAAAGGCGGAGCAACCGTAGATGGCATACGTGTCAGGATACCTGAGTATATGGTAAGCCGTGCCCTTGCCCGGGTTCCCAAACGGATGACTCTTTATGACAGAAACAAAAAACCTGCAATCAGGGCATGGGGATACAATACCTATTATGGAGGAGGCTCTGACTGCCTCAATATTCTGGATCACCGTACAGGGGAGCGGCGACTTCCGGTTCTTGCAGATGTTGTTGATGCTGCCAAGGTTATGGATACTCTGCCCGAGATTGATTTTGTCATGTCCCTGTTTCTTCCAAAGGATGTGGATCAGAGCATTTATGATAGATACCAGATGGAGGTAATGCTCAATTACACCACAAAACCAATTGTTTTTGTGAGCCCTGATTTTGAAGGGTGCAAAGCTGCTGTAGAGATGTGTGAAGCGGTTGCAGGTGGAGAAGAACAATTTAGAAGATATCCGTTTGCCACATGCTATATCAATGTTACATCAGGTCTGATTGCAAATGAAGAGGCACTTCAAAAATGCATTTATCTTGCACGCAAGGGGCTTCAGCAGCTATGGATTCCTCTTAATGCAGGTGGTGTCAACTCTCCCGCGACTGCGGCAGGGTGCATGGCAAACATGAATGCCGGCATAATGCTTGGCATTGTGCTCTCCCAGCTTGTGCGTGAAGGTTCTCCTGTTGCTGTTCCCGGATGGAATGGTGGCCCATATAATCTCCAGACAATGGTTGGCAACTATGTTCTTGCTGATGAGCAGGGGATTCCTGCCACAATGGGCAAATACTATGATCTGCCTGTGTTTGGTCTTGGAGGTTCAACTGACTCCAAGGTTCTTGATCAGCAGGCATCCATTGAGATGACCATAAGCCTTATGACAGCACTTTTGCATGGTGCAAATATTGTCCATGATGTCGGATTCATGGAGTCAGGTCTTCAGGGATCCTTGCAGCTTCAGGTTATGGCCAATGAGACTATAGGTTTTTTAAGGGCTGCAACCCGTGGTGTTGTCGTGGATGACGAAACTCTTGCTCTTGATGTCACAGAGGAGCTTGGTCCGACAGGTTCGTATCTTCAGCATCCGCATACCATCAGGCATTATAAGGAGCCTTTCTACTCAAAGCTGTTTGACAAGGGAGGATATGCCCAGTGGCAGAAAAAAGGAAGCCTGACCATGGCTCAGAGAGCTTCAAAAGTTGTGGATGATATCCTTGCCGGTTATAAATCAAAAGCTCTGCCCGAAGATGTCCAGAACAGGATAAAAGCCATTGTAGAGCGTGAACAGGCCTGGATTAACACAAAAAAATAAAAAAGAGTATAACCATGAAAAAATATGACAAGCATTTTTTTATAAGAGATCATTTTGTATATGACCCTGCAAAACCCCGTGCAATCAGAAAGAATGTAAAGACCGGATTTGACACAAGAGCTCTTCATGCAGGCTTTCACCCGTTGGAGAACAAAAACGATTTTGCCTCGTTTACTCCTCCTATTGTGCAGTCAATAACATTTCCCTACAACACTTTTGACGAAATTCCCTGTCCTGTTTATGGACGAACCAGAACTCCTACCAATACGGTACTTGAAGAGAGGCTTGCTGCCCTTGAGGGTGGAGATGCCTGTATAACTTCTGGTTCAGGCTCTCAGGCACTTTTTAACCTTATTTTCACAATGGTTGAACCAGGAGACAATGTAGTTACATCGCTAAATATTTTTGGTGAGGGATACAAACAGGCAACATCCATCTTTCCAAAAAAATGCAATGTCGAGTTCAGATTTGTAAAGGATCCCTCTG
>JADFYT010000250.1 GCA_015232935.1 Desulfamplus sp. | reverse complement strand
TGGGTTTCCAGCAGAGCACAGGAGAAGTTCTGGTTACTGTTGACAGTGACTCAACTGTTGATCCTGACACCTTGAGAAATCTGGTCACTCCTTTTGCAGTGGACAAAAAGGTAGGTGCGGTTGCCGGTAATGTAAGAGTTCTTAACATGGATAAGGGTATTATCCCCAAAATGCTTGATGTGGTATTTGTTTACAGCTTTGACTTTATCCGTGCAAGCCAGAGCATGGTCAAGGCGGTTATGTGTACCCCTGGTGCACTGTCAGCATACCGCAGGAATGTGGTTATGGATATACTTCAGGAGTGGCTGCATCAGAAATTCTGCGGTCAGCCCGCCAATATCGGTGAAGACCGTGCCATGACCAACCTTATTCTAAGAGAAGGCTATCATGTTCTATTTCAGCAGAACGCCAAGGTATATACAGAAGTACCAGTCAAGTATGTCAATCTTTCAAAGATGTATCTGAGATGGGCAAGAAGCAATGTACGTGAAACCATCGCAATGACACGTTTCATATTCAAGCCGTTCCGTGAGGGATCAAAACTTGGTGCAAGAATAAACCTGATCTCAGGCTGGGTTGCAATCACAAAAGCCCAGATATTTCTTGTAATCACATGGGGTCTGATCCTGTTGTTCCCCATGACTTTTGGAATCAATACAATGCTTGGAGTTATTATATCTTCAAGTCTGGCAGCAATCATATACGCATGGAAGTTTGGAACATTATCTTCTCTATGGGCATTTGTTTATGGCTTCTATTTCTTCGTAGCTCTGTCATGGATAAGACCCTATGCATTGATAACGCCTCACAAGGCAGGCTGGTTGACACGTCAGATTAAATCACAGCCACAGACAGCTCTGGCAGTGAACAGTGAAAACAAAATGTTTCTGCATAAGGCTAAAACTGCTGCATGATGCTGGAAGCAATTAGAGTTATACGCAAAGTAAAGTAGATTAAATTAGAAAAGGATTATCATGACTTAAAACCGGTCATGATAATCCTTTTTTGTTTTGGCAAGGCAATTGACGTCTGACAGCAATGTGTCTGAATCAGGATGCCCTGGATGAAAGGATGTAAAGGATGAGCTAATCCGCCCTTATCCTTTTTATCCTGACCATCCTGATTTAGATTGTTTATCATCTGGTCAGAATCAGGAGGCCCGGGATGAAAGACCGCCTTATCTCATGTAAGGCTTTCAAAGATATGATACTCTTCAATATGGTATTGGGGTTCGGGATAGATGGCAATCGGGGTGCCCAGACGCTTCTCTAAGGATGAGATGAGATGCTTCTCCTCTCCATGTAGAAGCTGGGCAATTTCAGGATGAACCTTTACGGTAAAACGGTTACCCATGATGTCTGTGGCTTCATTGAGAAGATCTCTGTGGATTTTATGGCAAATGGATTTTCCTGACAAGAGCATGCCATCACCCCCGCAATAGCAGCACGGTTCGCAAAGAGTACGAGTCAGATTTTTTCTCACCCGCTTTCGTGTCATCTGCACCAGGCCAAGCTCTGACAAGGGAAGCACATTTGTCTGGCTTTTATCCTTTTTGAGAGCCTCGATAAGCTGGGTCATAACCTTTTCTCTGTGGTGGCTTTTTTTCATGTCAATAAAATCAATAATGATAATGCCGCCGATATTGCGAAGCCTTATCTGGTAAGCGATCTCCTTGACCGCCTCCAGATTTGTCTTTACTATGGTCTCTTCAAAATTATGCTTTCCCACATATCTGCCTGTATTAACATCAATGGCAACCAGAGCCTCTGTCTGCTCAATTATGATATAACCGCCGGATTTGAGCCACACCTTTCTCTTGAGAGCCCTTGCAATATCTCCTTCAATATTATAGGCATCAAAAATGGGCTCTGTCCCGCTATACAGTTCCACCGAAACTTTAAGATCAGGCATCAGTTTTTCCAGAAAGTGGATAACATTATTATACCCTTCTCTTGAATCAATAATAAGCCTGTCTGCCTCATCTGTAAGTAGATCCCTGACAGCACGAAACGTTACAGTAAGATCACGGTAAACCAAAGAGGGAGCAGATGCGGTGCGGTTTCTTTTCTGTATATCTTCCCATGTTTTGGTCAAAAACGCGATCTCTCGGGAGAGTCTGCTCTCCTGTATCCCCTGGGCGGCTGTCCTGAATATATATCCAAAGTTATCATTTCTGATAGACACAAGAAGCTCTTTGAGCCTGGTTCGCTCCTTTTCATCATCAATCCTTTTGGAAATTCCGATATGATCCACAGTTGGCATAAGCACCATGAATCTGCCTGGAAGAGAGATGTGGGTTGTAACCCTTGGCCCTTTGGAACCAATAGGGGATTTTGCAACCTGAACCAGGATTTCCTGCCCCTCGGTTATAATATCCTCAATCGGGCACTCTTCTATAATATAAGGCTTCCAGTCAGGCGGGTGTTGTTTTTTCCAGTCTGGTTCGGGCACAAGCTGTTCAGGCAGTATTGCATCCTCAGTGCCGATTGAAACATCTGTCTCCGGATCTGTGCCATCAGGCTCCACTCCGTCTGACTCCATCTCGCTCTCCTGCTCAAATCTTCTGGCAAGTTCGTCACTTGTATTGTCCAGAATATCATCCACATAGAGAAAAGCCGCCTGATTAAGTCCTATATCAATAAACGCGGCCTGCATGCCGGGCAGTACCCGCTGCACTCGTCCTTTATATATATTCCCTGTAATATTGGACTCATCGCCTCTTTCTATAAAGAGCTCCACAATGGTTCCGTTTTCCAGCACAGCCACTCGTGTTTCATGGGCTGCCGCATTGACAACAAGTTCTTTCAACATACTTTATTGACCTGTTTGATGAGTTTGTCCTGTTTGAGTTTAAGAGTATCGGCTGCGTGTAACACCTCATCCGGCACATGGAATACCTCTGTTAATATCTCGGCCGGTCTTATTGTCCTTTGTCCGTCATTTTGCAGAGTAATTTCAAGCCGGACAGAATGGTCTATTGAGTTGTTCCTGCCGTTAACTGCGGATGCAGGCCGGGCACTTTTTGCTGATGAAGGCTGGATTCTTTCTGTTGATGAAAGAAGGCTGATCTGTTTTGTCACCTTTCTTAGATCAATGCTTCTTTGAACCCCCTTGAAATTGAGCTTTTCTACAACGTATTCGGACAGAGCCATAAATTCGTCTATAGCCTGCTGGCTGATGGAGAGTGTTTTTAGATCTATGCGATAAGATGTCGATACTGTATCACTGAGTTTTTTCTTTATGGCAGATGATGGTATGCATCGGGTAATAGTGATGCTTCCGGGCAGAACTGCATTTAATTTTGCCACAATATCATCGGGTTTGATACTTGACTTGATATCATAACTTTCTGAGAGATCTGCGTATATTGAGAAAAACTCCTCTTCACTCTCCATACCTACGGGCAGGGGATTGTCAAAAGAGATCTTCATGGCTGGGCTGAATCCTGTGGAGTATCTGACTTTGATGCCGGTTCTTCTTATGGCTCTTCTTATTATTTTGGCAAGCTCAAGATGGCCAAAATGTCTTGCCTTGCCAAGCCTTGAGTAGAAGATTGTCAATTTTGAGAATGAATTTTCTGTCCTGGTCTTTTCAGCATCAGAAAGAGAGATATTTTTTAAATCCTGCTCCGCAACCACTCCATGAAGTACCGGCTGTACTGTCTCAAAATCGCAGATGCCGCATCCTGTGCATCCATGCTCTCTGCAATCATGGGTCAGCTCTCCTGCAATTGCCTTATTGAATTCATTTTTCATGAACTTATCTGATATCCCGCAGTCAATGTGAGACCAGGGAAGAATCTCGTCTGCTTCCCGCTGCCGGACAGTGTAGAAATATGGATCAATTCCACACTCATCAAAGGCTTGTTTCCAT
>JADFYT010000024.1 GCA_015232935.1 Desulfamplus sp. | reverse complement strand
CTCTCTGGTTCAGTTCGTGGAGATGTTTCTAAAAAAGAGTATTCCCGCTCTTTATGCGGGTCTGGGTATTTTTCTCCCTCTGATTACAACCAACTGTGCTGTCATGGGTGTATGTCTTATCAACATAAATGAAGAGTACACCTTCATGCAATCGCTGGTATCATCTTTTAGTTATGCAGTCGGCTTTGGCCTTGCCCTCATTCTTTTTGCAGGAGTCAGAGAGAGAACCATTATAGCAAGGGTGCCAAAACCTCTTCAGGATACCTCAATTGGTCTTGTTACTGCCGGCATGATTGCACTTAGCTTTTTTGCTTTCAAAGGAATGGTTTAAACCTTCATGGCCTTTGTGTGGCCACCCCAAGCCATGAAGATCAGAATGAATTTTCATGGTAAAAAATAAGATAACGAGGTTATTATGACAGAAGCACTCTTATTTATGCTGGGTATTGGTGCTGTATGCGGTATCCTGCTCAGTTTTGCGTCAAAAATATTTTATGTTTATGAGGATCCAAGAGTTGCAATGGTTGAAAACAATCTGGCTGGTGCCAATTGCGGCGGCTGTGGCTATGCTGGCTGCAGTGCGGCGGCACAGGCGGTTGTCGCGGGTAAGGTTCCTCCCAGTGTCTGTGTGATTTCAAGTGCAGAGGGTGTCGCCAAAGTGGCGGCTGTGATGGGGATGGATCCTGGCACTGCTGAAACAAGGCAGGCATACAACATGTGCGATGGCGGCACGAGGGCTTCCAACAAATATCATTATATGGGAGTCAATTCCTGCAAAGCCATGTCAGTGGTATTTGGAGGTCAGCGTGATTGCCATGTCGGCTGCCTGGGACTTGGAGATTGTGTCAAGTCATGCAATTTTGGTGCACTTGCAATGGGAAAACAGGGTTTTCCAGTTGTTGATGACAACAAATGTGTTGGCTGCGGAGCATGTAACAAGGCCTGTCCAAAAGATATCATTGAAGTCAAAACAATGTCTGACAAACTTCTCAAGTTTAATCAGCTAAATGATCCTCTTGCCCCTTGTGCCCAGACCTGTCCTGCTGAAATCAACATCCCGCAATATATAGGCCACATCAGGAATGGAGAGTATCTATCTGCGGTTCAGACTATACGAATGCGAAACCCTCTGCTTCTATCATGTGGAAGAGTCTGCCCTCATCCTTGTGAAAACGACTGTAGAAGAGGAATTGCGGATGAACCGGTCTCCATAAATCAGCTCAAACGCTTTGCGGCAGATTATGAGATGAACACCGGTTCCAGAATTCCAATTAAATGTGCTCCTGATACCGGCAAAAAAGTCGCTATTATAGGTGGCGGTCCGGCTGGGCTTAGCTGTGCATACTTTCTAAGGCGGGTAGGGCATCAGGTCACCATATTTGAAGCAATGCCAAAGCTTGGCGGAATGCTGAGATACGGTATTCCTGAATACAGGCTGCCCAAAAAAGTACTTGATTGGGAAATTGAGGGTATAACCAAACTTGGCATTGAAACCCATACCAATGTTAGATTTGGCTCTGATTTTGGACTTGGCTCTCTTATGGCATCAGGTTATCACGCTGTATTTCTTGGGGTAGGTGCCTGGAAAGATCATGCTCTTGGCATTCCAGGTGATGACCTTAAAGGCTGTTTGAATGGAATCAAATTCCTTTCAGCAATATCAATGGGAGAAAAACTGAATCTTGGAAAAAGAGCCGCAGTTGTAGGTGGTGGAAACACTGCTGTGGACTGTGCCAGAACCATGCTCAGACTCGGGCTTGAAAAGGTCTATATGGTCTATCGCCGTACAAGAAAAGAGATGCCGGCAAATGAGGTTGAGATTGTCGCCTCCGAGCATGAAGGCATTGAGTTTGTATTTCTTGCAGCCCCGTCAAAAGTTGTTGGAAACGAGGCTGGAGAGGTAACTCATCTTGAATATCTCAGGATGGAGCTGGGTGAACCTGATGCAAGCGGAAGAAGAAGACCTGTCCCTGTGAAGGGCTCTGAAACTCTTCTTGCTGTTGACACCATCGTAACGGCAATCGGTCAGGCTCCTGATGCAAGTTTCAAAGAGGAGACATCTCGACGAATTTCTCAGCTTACACTTACACGCTGGAGCACGATTGATAATAACCCTGAAACCATGCAGTCTTCCATACCATATATTTTCACTGCCGGCGACTCTGCAACAGGTCCTGCACTTGTTGTTGATGCTATTGGAGGCGGAAGAAGAGCCGCAAGATCCATTGATCTTTTTCTTAAAGACAAAAAGGTGGAGCCGGTCAAGGAGTCTCTTCAGAAAAAACGGATTGAGGAGTCTGTGTTTAAAACAATCTCCGGGGTTCAACCAATTAAACGTGCTGTTATGCCGGAACTTCCTGTAAGCGAGCGACTGGATTCATTTATAGAAGTGGATCTGGTACTGCCTGAAGACCAGGCATTGGCTGAAGCTGAACGCTGCCTGAAGTGTTGCAGAACATGTTATAATCCAGATAAAAAGTCCGCATAAAGTTGTTTTTTGCGTGTATAGTTGAATTCTGAAGCAACCAATTATGCGTTATGTCCAACGAGGGGAGATGAAAAATATTAATTTCATCTCCCCTTTTTATTTTTCTATCAAAGTATGGCCTATATGAAAAAAAAAATATTTAATTATGTGGGTGTTTCGATCAAGCAACAGTTGCAGCAAAGCCGTCTGTGTTCTAAAATCACAATTTTCTCAATATTGATCAATATGCTTATCTGTTTTACCATCTGCACAATTATTTATGCTGATCAAGCAGCATCTGGTACTGAGAAGACTAGTCTTGAGCTATTCACCGGCAATACAATGGGAACCACCTACTATATCAAGGTGGTAATGCAGAAGATTGACAACAAAGACCCCTTAAGCCCTTCATTAAATAAAAACTCGTTAAGTAAAAGAACTTTAAGTAATCTAAGCAAAAACTCCTTGCACTATTTAATAGAAGAGAAGCTCAAACAGGTTAATCAAAGTATGTCTGTTTATTCAAAAGACAGCGAAATTTCTCTGTTCAATAAATCTGACAAAGAAGATGTTACAACAATCTCTCCCGATTTTTATAGTGTCATGCTTTCAGCAAATAAGCTTTACACTATAACCGAAGGTGCCTGGGACGGAACAGTAAAACCCTTGGTTGATCTTTGGGGATTTGGCACGAAAAAAGAGATATTAAATATTCCCTCTTCTGAAATTATAAGAGCACATCTTCAAACTACCGGATTCAAACATATTGTTATTGGGCATCAGACCCTTCAAAAACAAAATTCAGCAATCACACTTGATCTTGGCTCAATTGCCAAGGGCTTTGGTGTTGATGCAGTTGCACAGCTTCTCAAAAATCAAGGGTATTTCAATTTTCTGGTTGAAATAGGGGGCGAGGTGTTTGCCTCGGGAGAAAAGGTTTATTCAGAACAGCATTCAGAAAAAAAAAGGGATAATTCAGCAGAAAAAAAGGCTGTTGCAGAAGAAAAAACAGAAAGTAAATCCTGGATGGTGGGTATCAGCAGGCCGGACAAAGGGCAAAATTCCAATGAGATTTATCACGCCTTTCCACTTAGGAATAAAGCTCTTGCAACCAGTGGAGATTACAGAAACTTTATCACAATTAACGGTAAAAGTTACTCACATATTATAAATCCCGCCACCGGATATCCTGTCAATAATGGCGTTGTAAGTGCATCGGTGATTTCAGATACCTGCACCTTTGCAGACGGGCTTGCCACGGCACTGATGATTATGGGGCAGGAGAAGGGGATAAGACTGGTTAACAGCCTTGAAAATACAGAATGCCTTATTGTCGTAAGAGATAAAAATGGAAACCTTGCAGACTACAGGTCAGAAAAATTTCCCCTGCCGTGAGTTTCTCTGCTCAAGTGTTTGTTGTATCATATCAAATGTGCTCTGCTTATCAAGAGCCCAGTCTGGTGCTGCGAGTTCATCTGGATGGGGGTCTCCTGTAATTCTTTGGATGACAATATTGTCAGGTATGTTTTCAATAAAATCGCACACAGTCTCTACATAGTCATTCCGGGTCATGCATTTATAGCTTCCATTTTTCCACGTTTGCTCAAGTAGTGTCCCTTTTACCACATAGAGCAGATGAATTTTTACGCCATGAATACCAAGTTTTCCTATTGTCCTGGCGGTTTGAATCATCATTTCCCTGTTTTCTTCAGGAAGACCCAAGATAACATGGGCACAGATATTTATTGAAGTATTTTGTGCCATCTTGACAGCTCTTACAAAACACCCAAAGTCATGACCGCGATTGATAATCTCCAGTGTCCTGTCATGTATAGACTGGAGACCATACTCTAACCACACAAGATATTTGTCAGCATATGAGGCAATAAGATCAATTTTCTCAGCACAGATACAGTCCGGTCTGGTGCCAATCGACATGCCAACTACTCCATCGGCTCCAAGGGCTTCGTCATACATTTTCTTCATGTTGGCACAGGTGGTATATGTATTTGTGTAGGACTGAAAATAGACCATAAACTTCTTTGCCTTATAACGCCTTGCCATAGCATTACGGCCAATCTCTATCTGTTGTGTTATGGATAAGCCCTTATTCCACAACCCTGAACCAGAGCCTTTGCTATTACAGTAGATACACCCTCCTCGCGAGATAGAGCCATCTCTGTTGGGGCAGTCAAGTCCTGAATCAAGAACTATTTTTTGAACGCGTTCTCCATAAAGTGTTTTTAAATATGAATTGTAATCCAAATACCTTCTCTTGTTTGTCATAAGCAATACTATGAATAATTAGGTTAATAATCATGTTTGGCAAAACCTCTGCTTGACCGGAATGTCAAGCAGATATATATTAATCCCCCATGAAATTCTACAAAAAAAAATATGATATCATTGTTGTTGGAGCAGGTCATGCGGGATGTGAGGCTGCCCTTGCAGCAGCAAAAATGGGCTGCTCAGTTCTCCTTATGACCATTGACCTTGACAAAATTGCCGCTATGCCATGCAGTCCCTCAATTGGCGGTACTGCCAAAGGACAACTTGTAAAGGAGATTGACGCCCTTGGTGGTTATATGGCTAAGGTATCTGACGCATCTGCCATACAGTATCACACGCTCAACACCAGAAAAGGACCTGCTGTCCAGGCAACAAGAACCCAGAACGACAAGCAGAAATACCATCAGGTGATGAAAGGCATTCTGGAAAATACCGGAAACCTTGATATCAAACAGTCAATGGTCGAAGATCTTGTTGTGGAAAATGGCAAAGTACGGGGGATGGTTGAAAGAACCGGTATGGCTTTTGAGGCGGATGCACTCATCCTTGCAACCGGTACATTTCTCAAAGGAGTTGTACATATTGGTGACAGGGCTTTTGATGCGGGCAGAGCTGGTGAATTTGCATCCATTGCTCTTGCCGGATCTCTTGAAAAACACGGTTTTTCCATTGGCAGAATGAAAACTGGTACTCCTCCCAGACTTCACAAAGCTTCCATCGATTTTTCACACTTTACCCCTCAGGAGTCAGATCCCTGTCATACCCCTTTCTCCTTTTCTACTGAAACTATTTCGAGCAGGATGGTTCCAAGCTATATTGGCCACACAAATCCAGATCTCCATCAGTTTGTCAGAAAAAATTTGTGCTATTCCGCACTTTATGGTGGTCATATTCACGGACGTTCCGCAAGGTACTGCCCATCATTTGAAGATAAAATAGTCAAATTTCCTGAAAGGGAGAGTCATCAGATAATACTTGAGCATGAGGGGCTGACTACCCTTGAGATATATGCAAGCGGTCTTGGCAACAGCCTTCCCTGGGAAATTCAGGTTGAATTGGTTCGTATGGTCAAGGGTCTTGAGAATGCTGAAATTATCCGTCCCGCCTATGCGATTGAATATGACTATCTAAGTCCTCAACAGCTTCATTTCACTCTTGAAACAAAATTGATTAAAGGGCTTTTTCTTGCGGGACAGATAAATGGAACTTCAGGCTATGAAGAGGCCGCGGCCCAAGGGATCTGGGCTGGTATAAATGCTGCGTGTCTGGTACAGAAACGTCAGCCATTTATTTTAGACAGATCAGAAGCATATATGGGGGTTATGGTTGACGATCTGGTGACAAAAGGAACCCAAGAGCCTTACAGAATGTTTACATCCCGGGCAGAATACCGGCTCATACTAAGAGAGGACAATGCAGATCTCAGGCTCATGGAAAAAGCTTATGCCCTTGGCCTTGTTGATAACTTGACTATAAAAAGAACCAGGGAAATCAAGGATTCTACATCCAGTGAAATAATGCGGATAAAAAACTGTGTTATCAAGCCATCAGAAGATGTCAATGCCTGGCTTCAATCTGCGGGAACGCCACCTATTACAACAGGAGTTAAACTGGATCAACTCCTAAAAAGGGCACAGTTAAATTATTCAACTGTTGACCACCTCAATCCCTCTCCAGAACCTGTAGAGTCAAGGATCAAAGCCCAGGTTGAGATTGAAATAAAATATGAGGGTTATATATCCAGGCAGCAAAATGAAATAAAAAAATTCAAGGATATGGAGAAAATCAAGATTCCTGAAAATATTGACTACAGTTCAATGCATGGTCTATCCAATGAAATAAGAGAAAAACTTCTTAAAATCATGCCGGAGTCCTTAGGGCAGGCTTCAAGAATTGATGGCATGACACCTTCCGCTTTATCTATCATAATGATTGGTATCACTGCTTTTAAAAAAACCAATGCGTTGTCACGCAGATAATTATAGATAAACATCATCGTCTGTTGACACAAATAAAATTCAGGTTATTTTATTTTTGCAAACTTTAAATAACCAATTAAATTAAATAATTATAACATGCTTACCGCATTTATCTATGTTAGAAAAGAAGGATATTGAAAATGGCTGAAACAGACTATTATAAAATTTTGGGAGTTCCAAAAACAGCAAGTGGCCAGGAGATTAAAAAAGCTTACCACAAGCTTGCTCTTAAATACCATCCCGACAAAAATAAAGATGATAAAAATGCTGAATCCAAATTTAAAGAGATCAGCGAAGCCTATGCTGTATTAAGTGACAAGGAAAAACGTCAACAGTATGACACTTATGGTTCAGCAGGTTTTCAACAGAGATTTTCCAAAGAAGACATTTTCAGGGATTTTGACCTTGGCGATATCCTGCGGGAATTTGGTTTTGGACAAAACTTTGGGGGTAGCGGCTTTGGCAGAACCTTCACAAGCGGCACAGGCTTTTCAAATGGAGCTCATTTTTCAAATAACATGGGAAGAAATCCATTTGCTCATGCGATGGGTGGAGGCACAGGTGGCCATCATACTGCTCGCCAAACCAAGGGCAATGACATTGAGTATGAAATTGCTTTAACTCTTGACGAGATCATCAACGGGTGCCAAAAGACTGTTACTATAAACCACGCAGGAAACTCTGATACGCTTACAGTCAAAATTCCCAGTGGTATGACTGCTGGCAAAAAAATCAGAGTTCCAGGCAAAGGAGAGTCCAGCCCTTATGGAGGTCCAAGAGGTAATCTTTTTATCAAGTCAAAACCTGTACCACACCCCTTTTTTGAAATAGACGGTAACGACATCTCCACAGTAAGAGAGATAAAGCTGACAGATGCTCTACTTGGAACCAAAGTAGATATTTTAACACCTTCTGGTAAGGAAATTACCATAAATATTCCAGCAGGAACAAAACACAAGGCAAAGCTACGCCTGGCCCAACAGGGTCTCCCTCAAATGAACACGGAATTGTGTGGAGATCTATTTGTGGTGATTCATGTTAGTGTTCCAAAAGAACTTGACAAAAAACAGAAAAAACTTGTTGAAAAACTTGCAGAAACAGGATTATAAACAACTTATGACAAAACTGATTCTCAAAATCTCCGAAGAAGAGATACAAAAAAAAATTAAAGAAATCGCCGCCCGCATTTCAATTGACTACAGTGGTAAAAAACTCGTCCTTATTGGTATTCTGAAAGGTTCATTTATATTTCTTGCTGATCTTTCACGCCAGCTTTCTATTGAACATGAAATTGATTTTGTTGGAGCATCAAGTTACAGTGGTACAGAAACTACAGGGATTATTCAATTTACAAAAATGCCAGACCTGCCACTGGAAGGGAAAGAGATACTTATTGTTGAAGATATTGTTGATACTGGAAGAACACTGACTGTCCTTGTTAAATATTTTAAAACATTAAAGCCTTCATCAGTTAAAATATGTTCATTGATTGATAAAAACGAACGACGTGAATTAGACATTGATATTGATTACTCGTGCTTTGATATTGAAAAAGGGTTTATTGTGGGATATGGTCTTGATTATAATGAAAAATACAGAAACCTTCCGGCAATTTTTGACTTGGAGTGTTAAATAAGTTTGGTGCAAAATTTTTAAACAGGAAGTAGGAAGATTGATTTCTGGCTGGACATGACATGACGAGGGGACACTTATGATTATCACCTGTAAAAAATGCTCAACAAAATTCAACCTTGATGAATCAATTCTGAAAAAAGAGGGTTCAAAAGTCCGCTGTAGCATGTGCAAATATGTATTCATAGAATACCCTCATCATGGTGACAATCTTCATCCCACAAAGACTCAAGCACATGAACCCAAAGATACTGCAAAAGATAATAGTGAGCTTACAACTGATAATGTCCACATAGTAGATAATGATAGTTTCATCCTGGATGATGATATCAAACTCACTCCGCCGCAGATACCATTCTCTGAAAAGCCGGCAACCCTCTCATTGCAAAAAGATTCCGTGCCTGTAATGGATAATGATATTGAACTTGATCTTGATTTCTCATTGGATGATGACATGGAGCTTGCCCCGCCGCAAATGCCATCTTCTCAAAAGTCTCCAGGCCAGCCGCCTAAAAAAGAGACCTCGGTTCAAATGGATAATGGCCTTGAGCTTGATCTTGATTTCTCATTGAATCACGATTTAGAATCTGCATCTTTATCAAAACCATCCAGTCAATCGGTAGATACGGAAAGCGGACTTGAGCTGGATATGGATTTTTCAACAGATTCTGATCAAGGTTTAGAAATTGAGATGGAAGATGATTCTGAGTTTGATTTCGATTTTTCATCAGAAAACAATCAAAATATAACCGATACAACTAAAAAAACAGAAACAATGCGAAATACAGAAAGTATATCGCCTATCGAATTTGATTTTGACACGGACGAAGAGCTGGAAAATGACGAAGATATGTTTGATGTTGATCCGGCTGATAAATTTGACCAGAAGGCAGCACCCCAAAAGGATAGTTTCAACAAACCCGTGCCTGAACAAAAAATATCTCTTAACAAATCCAAATCTGCAACTCAGCAAACATCTTTGGGAGGCCAGCCTATCAAAAGCAGTAGTCATGGTTCTACTCTCCTGGGAAACAGACCTAATATTTTTGAGGATACCTCTCTTTTTGAGGAGAGAAAGAAACCAGGTAAAGGAAAATTATTTCTGGTGTTATTGTTTCTCATTATCCTTGCCATTGCAGGATATGCCGGCTCTATTGCAACAGGAATTAAAATACCGTATATCTCTGATATCAAATTGCCACACATGTCTGATATCAAAATACCCTATATAGATAAATTTTTATCCCCAAAACCTGAACCTGTCAAATTGACAGCAGAGCAAAAAACTGTAAGTGGAAGATTTATCACAAATGCTATATCCGGAACCCTGTTCGTAATTACAGGCCAGGTAGTCAACCATTCGAAAATTGCATGTAAAGATATAAAAATTGAAGGAACCCTACTTGCAACGAACAAGTTAAAAGTAAAGGATAAAACTGTTTTATGTGGCAATATCATATCTGAAGATCAACTTCTGTCATTGGATATGAATGCTATCAACTCTATTCTTTACAGCTCAGATAGCAATAAAAGATTTACTGTTGAGCCTGGCCGGTCTATTCCATTTATGATCGTTTTTTCAGATTTTCCAAGCAATCTTGAAAATTTTACCGTTAGCGTAACAAGTTATAAAAGAATAGAAATGGATAAAAAATAAGAGCCGCACTTGAAGTAAAAAGAATGTTGCAACAAAAATCCGGACATTATTTGGACATTATGCAAAACTCGTTTTTCATCTGATACTCTCCAGGGAGAAAAATCCGGTTTTGCAGGAAGGTTTTTATGCTATCCACCCTATTTGAGGTACATACTTTCTGTATTACTGGATGCCGATAAACAGGAAATAAGTATTGACAACATACAAACTTAATTGTATAAAGTCCGAGTTTTAAGGCGATGTAGCTCAGTTGGTCAGAGCATGCGGCTCATATCCGCAGAGTCCGGGGTTCAAATCCCTGCATCGCTACCAGACAATACAATGCCGGTTACTTGGATTCTATTCAAGTAACCGGTTTTTTGTTTTTCTAAAAAGGAAAATTTTATGACCATTTTATATAAAAATAAGTGCTGTACGGAAGAAAAAGACAGGACAGGCGTATATGAAATCTATGTACAAGACCATTTCTCGGCAGCCCATGCATTAAATGGCTACAATGGAAACTGCTCTAAAGTACATGGGCATAACTGGATAATAGAGACATTTGTACAGTGCCGACAACTCAATTCAATTGGCATCGGGATTGACTTCAGAGATGTTAAAGAGAGCGTTAGAAAAATACTCAAAACAGTTGACCACACACATCTCAATGACCTTGATGCATTCAAGAACATGAATCCAACGTCAGAAAATATTGCTAAATTTCTTTATAAAGAGCTTGAATCTCACCTGAACGCTCCATATGTAAAAGTCTCTAAAGTCAAGGTCTCCGAAACACCAGGCTGCGGATCAACTTACTGGGAAGAGTAATAAACGTTTATGGCCGTTGTGAGGCTACACCCCGAATCATGAAAAACAGAATGCGTTTTTATGATAAAGGTACTTGAAGATTTATGGTAAAGTTGCTTGAAGAGCAATCCAGAGTTTAAAACATAACATCAAGAGGAAACATTGCCACTTAATATATGTGAAATTTTCTACAGCCTTCAGGGCGAATCAACATTTTCAGGATTACCATGTGTATTTGTGCGATTGACGGGATGCAATCTTGACTGCACCTGGTGCGATACCCTTTATGCAAAAAAAGAGGGTGCCTTGATGGAAATAGAGGAAATTATCAGTAAGGTCAGAACTTTTGGATGTGGTCTTGTTGAAATAACAGGGGGAGAACCTCTGATTCAAAAAGATACCTCTATTCTTGTTGATAAATTGCTGAATCTCGGATATCAGGTGCTTGTTGAAACCAATGGCACCATAGCCATAGACAACATTAGTGCCAGATGCATACGCATTGTTGACATAAAATGCCCTTCCAGCGGAGAATTATCAAGGAATCTGCTTCAAAACATTGATCTTCTTGGAGAGAACGACGAGATAAAATTTGTGATTGCCAACAGAACTGATTACGAATTTGCCAGAAATCTCATTATCAACACCGAATTACAAAAACTTGGTGCCTTACGCATCCATCTTTCACCGGTATATGGAGAAATCCAGCCTGAAATACTCGCGTCGTGGATTCTTGATGACAGGCTTGGTGCCAGACTATCCATGCAACTTCATAAACTCATCTGGCACCCTGACAAAAGAGGGGTATAATCAAAAAATGGCAGACAAAGCATACAAGATAGATCCTATTGGCAGCGTCAAAAAAGAGACAACTAATAGTCACAAGACAGAGTTAGTCAACATTGATAAAATTGGGGAATCAACTGAACGTGCGTCAAAGCGAGCTGTAATTCTCTCCAGTGGCGGGATAGATTCCACAACAGCCATGGCTATTGCACAATCAGAAGGATATGAGCTTTACAGCCTGAGTTTCAGATATGGTCAACGTCATCATGCAGAACTTATGGCTGCCGAAAAAGTGGCAAGTTCCTTCAATGTCAAAAAACACCTTATTGTAAATGTGGATCTGGGCAGCATCGGAGGTTCAGCTCTGACAGATTCTATTGATGTGCCCAAACATGAAAGTGTCGAACAGCTTTCAAAAGACGAGATTCCCATTACCTATGTCCCGGCCAGAAACACTATTTTTCTTTCTTATGCTCTTGCATGGGCAGAAGCTATAAAGGCAGATACCATTTTTGTCGGAGTAACGGCTGTTGATTACAGCGGGTACCCTGACTGCCGGCCTGAATATATTGAGGCGTTTGAAAAGATGGCGAACCTTGCAACAAAAACCGCGGTTACAGGTGAGATAGCAATAAAGATCAGAACCCCGTTAATACATCTGTCAAAATCAGAAATAATAAGAAAAGGCACTGAACTCGGAGCAGATTACTCACTGACCCTAAGCTGTTATGACCCTGATGACAAAGGCCGCTCATGCAGACGGTGCGACAGTTGTCTGCATCGCATAAAAGGCTTTCAGGATGCCGGCATAAAAGACCCGACAATTTATTATTGATTTTTTTTCTCCTTGAAAAAATCCATCACAAAAGTGATATGTTTTTTCATGGCAGTATATGCCTGGTATGAATCCCGCCCTTTAATGTAATCTACAATATCGCCATGCTGGCTGATAATTACATCAATATTGTCTATATTTTCATAAAGCCCTGCCAAGTTTTCCCTGATACCATAAAAAAGATAATCATAAAAATTACGCATAATCAAAATATGGAGAGGATTTTTTGTAGCATAGGCAATAGCCATGTGAAAAGATGTATCCGCCTCTGTTCCAAGGCGACCTGATGAGATCTCTTTTTTCATCTCCTCAATACTGTGTTCCATGGCGTTTATATCTTTTTCACCGGCACGCATGGCTGCGAGGGCTGCGGCATTGCATTCAAGTCCCATCCTGACTTCCAGCAGATCTTCAATTGAGGCATCCTGAGCCTGCATTGCCTTGGCCAATGGACTTTGATCATCAGAATCATATATTTTGACAAATGTTCCCTGCCCCTGCTTCTGAACAATAAGTCCCATTGCCACAAGTCTCTGAACAGCATCCCTTATAGTGGTTCTGCTCACTTTCATTGCCTCTGCAAGCTCACGCTCCGGCATAAGCTTTTCTCCAGGTTTGAGTTCACCTCTGTAAATGAGCTCTCTTATCTGGTCAAAAACCTGATCTGATATTCGTTTCGGCTTTATCGGTTTGATAGGCATTGTCATAGTATCATTTCCATTATTACCATCATTGATAAGCAGATAACAAGCATGGATGCTACCTGTTTTTTCATTACAACAGACTTTGGCACGAAAAGGCATTCCTATTTTCATGCCCATACTTAGGGGCGACGATAATAGAAGTCTCCCCTTTTATTTCTATTTTTTGTTACGCAAGGAGTTTGCATACAACTCAACTGGATGGCAGACCTTTATATCAAGACTCTGTTTGGCAAGCATATCAGACATTTGTACCATGCAGGCCGGACACCCTGTTGCTACAGCAGCACAATTGGTGTCAGCAATATTTTTACTTTTAATCTGACCAATTTCAGAAGAGATTCCATAATGATAGAGGTTAAAACTGCCGCCCATGCCGCAACATTTATCAGCCCCTTCCATTTCAACAAGTCTGTTGCCAGATGCCTTTACAAGAATCCTGGGTTCTTTGAAAACACCAAGTGATTTTTTCAGGTGGCAAGGATCATGGTAAGTAATAATCTGTTGGTCTTCGATATCTCCCCCTGCACTCTCATAACTTTCTGAAAGTCTGACTTTATTCACCAAAAACTGATTTATATCAAGAGTTTTCTGAGATAATTCCTTTATTTTTTCCCTTGTTTTACTCGCACTGCCCTTATAAATTGAAGGCCACAGTTTTTTTATAGTAGATGTGCAGGTCGCACAGGCCGTCACCATGTAATCAAATTTTTCACGAGCAAACAGATTGATGTGATACTCAACCAGTTTTTCAAAGCTTTTCATATCGCCTGAAGCGAGAGCGGGAATTCCGCAGCATCCTTGACCTATAGGGATACAGGTGCCTACACCATGAAACTCAAACACATCAATCACATCCTTGCCTATTCGTGGAAATATCTTGTCAATAATGCAGCCGGTAAAAAAAGCAACCTTTAAGCCTGATTTTCCGGCAGAGGTATTAATGATTGATGTCGGTTTTTCGCTATATGCACCAGGTGGCTGTACGGATTTTCCGGCAGATATGTTGCTGGCAACAGGTGTTGTGCTACGAAAAGGCCTCTCTGATATGGGAGGGAAATGGCGGTCACCCAGAAGAGGCGAAACAACTCTTGCACATGAAGTTCCCTGGCTGTTTTTATCCTTTTTTGTAAAAATATTTTGAAACTTTCCTGCCCACTCGGTCAACTGATCAAATACAGCAGGATTAGAAAGCATTTTTCTGAAAATCAGTTTTTTTGCAGGAGACAGCCCTTTGAATTCCGCAAGAATAGCCCTCGCCTTTATAAATATCTCTACAACATTGACGCCGCTGGGGCAGTTGGCAGCACATGAGCCACACAACAGGCAGCGGTTTAAACGCTCATTTACCCCTTCAGAATTTGTAAACAGGTTCTTTCCGAGACCATCAAGAAGGGCAAGTTTTCCTCTTGCAACATCAGCCTCCCTGCGAGTACGGTCAAAAAGGGGGCATACCGACTGGCACATGCCACACCTGATACAGACAATCAGTTGATCCTCAAGCTCCTTGACACGGTTAGCAAGCTCCTTCATTCCAGCCATATCTACACCACTCCTGTATTTATTAAATCCGACCGACCCCACTCCTGTTTAAACTGGCATGGCCGTTTTTGTGTGGCCACCCCGAATCATGAAAACCAGGATCTGTTTTAATGGTAAAAAATACAACCCGGGATTGATCGTAAGTTTATATTAAAATCTCAATAATACTGGCTCTTTACAGCTTTTGAATAATTGGACATTCGATTTACCCATAATA
>JADFYT010000249.1 GCA_015232935.1 Desulfamplus sp. | reverse complement strand
CTCTCTCCAGAAACTCTATAAATATGTGATCAGTTGAAGAATCATCACTTATGCAGATCTCAAAACTTGTGTAAGTCTGGGACATAAGTGATTGGAGAAGCTTCTTGAAAAAATAAAGTTCACTGTTGTAGGTGGGCAATATAATCGAAAAAAAAGGCTTGTATTTTAATTTTGCAATTCTTGCAGAAGACTTTTTCAAGTCAGGAGCGTGAAAAGCCAGCCACTTGTGATAAAAATCACTTCTCTTTTTTTCCTGCTCTTCTCTCTTCTTTTTCTCTTCTTTTGTAAGGTTATATATACCATCTTCCTTTTTCTTGAATTGAGACGGAATGACAATTTTTCTATCAGTAGATGTTAGGTTATTGATATCAATCAGGTTGGTGTTCAAGTAGGGGTCTTTAACTATATTATATTTTTCAGCAAGATGTCTTACATCAAACATTGTTGCCCCATGATACTGTTCGATAGCACCCTTATAGAGAAGAAATGCATGCGGTGTAAAAACAGACCTGTACCCTGATCTGTTCAGGCGAAAACAGATCTCTACATCCCACATGGTCTGATCAGGGGTGCCCTCCATAAGAACAGCTTTCAATACTGTGGAGGAGATAGCCATTGCAGCACCAGACACAGCGACAACATCCCGTGTCCGCTTGGCAGGTGAATTCTTATCACCTGAATCATATTCCCAGAAGTCATTACGCATATCACCCCATGGCATAAGACTTCTGCCGGCTGCTATGATTTTGTGGTCACCCGAATAGACAAGTGCACCCACAGCCCCGATATTTTTACGTAAAGCAACAGGAACTATCTCGTTCAAAAATTCTTGCCAGGAGCTGGGAATCAGGGCACTGTCTAAAAATATAACAATATCAGCATTTGTGTCTGCAATTTCCATGGGAAATATGTTCGATGGATCCCAGACCAGATGTTCTACATGAACAGACTTTGCGACATCATAAGGATCAAAATAAAAACCACGCTTGCCGATTTGAACAGCAAGTATATTGATTTTCTCCGGCATGGCAAAGCGCGTACGATAAAAGCCTTTTATATTTTCAATATGGTCTTTTATATATTGAATTTTGTCTCCGGTTCTTTTGTAATGATCTTCCAGAGCTTTTTTGCCCCGATCAAATATTTCAGGCTTCAAGATTCCGCCAAGCATCGAGGTTTCATTTTCACGCCATGAATATAAAATATCCTGGATATGTACAAAATATTGTCCCATATCCAGAAGACGAAGCAGCAGATCATAATCCTGTGAACCGTCAAACTCCTTTCTCAATCCACCTGCTTCAAGAAACAGATCCTTTTTAACGCACACCATATGGAGAATATAGTTGTGAGTCTCAAGAAGAGAGGACGAAAAATCTGGTTTGAAATTGTAGGAATGGTGATACCCATCTGTTGACAGGTAATCCTCATCTGAATAAAAGACCCCTGCATGAGAATTGTGTTCAATGGCCTCTTTTGTTTTTAGCAGAGCATCTGGATAGAGCTCGTCATCATGGTCAAGAAAAATAATGAACTCGCCCTTTGCATGCTCTACACAGGCATTGGTTGATTCTGAAATCCCCCTGTTATGGCTGTTTGTTACTATCTTGATACGGTGGTTCTGATTATTCGCAGACTTTTCATGATTGTGTCTGTTTTTAAGTATCTTCAGATAGTTAAGAGTATCCTCAGAATCAGACGCATCGTCGCATATCACAATTTCCCATACCGGATAAACCTGATTTGCAACTGAATTAAGAGCCTTTTCAAGCAGATTTGACTGAGTATTATAAACAGGAATAACCACTGAAAAAAGTACACTCTTGCTGTGAGGATATTCTGGCAGCATCAATCTTGGAAAAACGTCAATCAGTTTGTGTTTGACAAGCCATGAAAAATATTCAGGATCAAGGGTTTTAAGGTTCTCAATCTGGTCAGAAAGCGGCCTGATCCACTGATTTTCGGATAAAATGAATGGATGCAGCCATTTTTTTATCCTGTTTGATACTCTGACTGCAAGTCTGTTTTTATGCATATTTTTATACAATTCCGTATGGCCTCAAGCTATTTCAAAAGTTAAAATACTTCCCAAACAAGAGACTTTCTGCAAAACCGGATTTTATTCCTTGATCTTACCGGATAAAAAGCAAGTTATGCAGGAGCTCTAAAGATCATATCTCTTTATAAAATCGTTGAAGTTCACAGGCATGTTGTGCAGGGGTTTTCATAGGCTTGATATTGTCTCTTAACTGACACTCCAAAGCTCTTTCATTGACCACCATCGAAATTTTTGAAGCAAGATCACTCCTATCACCAGGATTAAACAGAATACCATTACTCATATCCTTAACAAAGTCCGGAATACCGCCGATATTTGCACCAATGACCGGAACCTTCATGGCCATCATTTCAAATACCACCTGTGGAGCATTGTCATACCATAAAGGAGGGACAACTCCATAATTCATACCACAAAGGATGTTTGGCAGGTTATTAAAATCATATCCATCATGCACCTCAATAGAGCTGAGCTTTTTAGATAGAGGTTCGATAAGGTGATAAAGCTCCCACACACCTCTTGCATGGATATGCAAACTTATCTGCTTCAAGATTTTGTTATATTTTATTTCAGCAATATTTTGCTGACCTTTGCCAGCCATCTCACTATTATGTTTGTCCATGGAAAGTAAAGTTTCAAGCAGAAATGGCAATCCCTTTGGTTGAGATGAGATACCAAGGAAAATAATCTTGAGCGGTTTCCTTGTTGCCCCGTTATTTATTGCCTCGCTGTAAGATATGGCCATTTTTTTTTTATTTTCTGACAGATCCCCTGTATTTTGACAATCTCTTTTTCCCTTATCCTGCAACAAAGAGTCAACACTTCCAATAGAAACTTCAGCCATCTTGTTGCCAATATGGCATGTAGTCACAAGATGAGACTTTACCCCCTGGCTGATATAAAAATCCCTTACAAAATCAGACACAGCATGAACCATATGTGCCTGATTCAAACTCTCAATTATTAACTTACGGCGTTTGCCATACAGAATATGACGGTTATCTGAAATGTCACGCTTATTCTGATTTATTGCCTGATAGAACAAGGGCAGTCCAGAAGGTTTGTCTGAAGAGAGCTTTTTAAGTAATCTATTGACATTCTGAGTAGCACTAAATCCTGCGGCCAATCCAGCAATCCGTTGCAATTTTCTCCATATTCTATCGCCAAAGGGCAGCCGGTTAACATGAAAAGCTATCCTTCTTTTCATTATCTCTTTTGAATAGGATGGGGGCTTGATACAATCTAAGCATTTATAGCCATTATTAAAATCATTGCAGATATCTCTATCCTTATATAAAAGATAAATCTGATTACAAACCGGATGGTAGTTATGAAGCGAAAAAAGAGTTTTGCATCCACGCCTTACTGATATTTCGATACAGTGACAGGAAAAACCTTCAATATTGTGAAAATGGACGATATCAGGTTTGATATGCTTTATAAACTCGTCAAAAAGCTTTTCAACAACAGGCTCTGAGACATCCTGCATAGGGTTTTCATAGTTGAAAAAACCAGGTGCAATATTGGGAGCATTAAAAATTTCATAGTTTTTTACTCCCATGAAATCAGGTCCTCTTTTGATATATGCCCTGTTTTTAAAGTCATATGCAAAACCTGCTGAAATCGAGAAGAGCCTGTGCCCTGATTCAGACAGCTTTACTGCCATTGATTGGGAGTAAATATTTACTCCCCCTCCTACCTCCGCACCCCGCCAAAGAGGTGCCCAGTTTACATAAAGTATTTTCATGTCTAATTTTATTTTTTCAGGGAATTGTTATACGTTCAATATTGGAATAAGCACTTGTCGAGCCAGTCGAAGTATAGGCAGTAAGTGCAA
>JADFYT010000248.1 GCA_015232935.1 Desulfamplus sp. | reverse complement strand
ATTCCCGGCTTATGAAGAGGAAAAAGCCCTGCGGCTCGACTTTTTTGGAGATACTATTGAAAGCATCTGTGAAATAAATCCTCTTAAAGGAGATATTTTAAATAATCTTGGCGAGACAGCCATCTACCCTGCGTCTCACTATGTCACCATGAGCCAGACAAGAGAACGGGCAGTCAAAGGGATTAACGAGGAGCTGGCACTCAGGCTTGAGTATTTTCACAAAGAGAACAAGCTGCTTGAAGCCCAGCGTATTGAGGAGAGAACTCGCTATGATATTGAAATGATGAATGAGATTGGCTACTGCAACGGAATTGAAAACTACTCAAGACACCTGACCGGCAGAAACCCGGGAGAGCCCCCCCCTACCCTGCTTGACTATTTTCCGGATGATTTCCTTATTTTTTTTGATGAGAGCCACATTTCAGTACCCCAGACGGGTGCTATGTACAAAGCAGACCGATCCAGAAAAACCACCCTTGTTGAACATGGGTTTCGCCTGCCTTCGGCAGTGGATAACCGCCCTCTTAAATTTGAGGAATTCAAAGAAAAGATAGCTCAGGTTATATATGTCTCTGCCACACCGGCCGATTATGAGCTTGAAAAAGCAGGAGAACGAGTTGCCGAGCAGATTGTAAGACCAACCGGACTTCTTGATCCTGTTCTTGAGGTAAAAGCTGCCAAAAATCAGGTTGATGACCTTTATGAAGAAATTCTCAAACGGGTGGCAGAAAAAGAGCGGGTGTTGGTGACCACGCTCACCAAAAGGATGGCAGAGGATCTGACCGACTATTTTGCTGAACTTGGAATAAAAGTTAAATATCTCCATTCAGATATAGGCACTGTTGAACGAATTGACATAATTCAGGATCTCAGAAAAGGAATTTTTGATGTGCTTGTCGGCATCAACCTTTTAAGGGAGGGACTTGATATCCCTGAAGTTTCGCTTGTCGCCATTCTGGATGCGGACAAGGAGGGATTTCTTCGCTCCTATCGTTCATTGATCCAGACATTTGGAAGGGCTGCACGCAATGTGCAAGGAAAGGTTGTCATGTATGCCGAACAGATAACTCCATCCATGAAAAAGGCTATGGATGAGACAGAGCGAAGGCGTATCATTCAAAGAGAATACAACCTGCAACATGGAATTATCCCTTCGACCATCAAAAAAGAGCTCAAGATGTTTGACTATACTATGGAAAAAAAGGTTATCAGCTCTGAGAGTCTGGTTCAGGAGATGCTTGCATCATATGGCATAAAAGGGCAAAAACGCGACAGCAGTGGAGACAAGCAAAAAGAGAGTAGAAAAATATACGGCAAAGAGAGCAAAGACGCAGATGCCAATATTGAACATAAAAAAATAGACCGTATCATATCCGCACTTGAAAAAGAGATGAAAAAGGCGGCATCTGAAATGGAATTTGAGAAAGCTGCTGAATTAAGAGATAAAATCAAGGAATTAAGAACTAACCCACCAATTTAATTTATGTTAAAGTCTCCTGAGACAGTTGCAACTATAAGGCTTTCACTCTTAGTTGTGTTCATCAGTGCATGGCTGTTATCTGGAAAACTATATGTCACCTGTCTGAACCAGCTTTAACCTTTTTGCCTGAATCAGCTTTAACTTTTTTGCCTGAACCAGCTTTAACTTTTTTGCCTGTTTGCTGGCCGCTAACTCCTGAGAGCAATCCATAAAAGAAAGATTTTGCGTTTGTTCCTATTGACCGGTTGTTGTATCCTCCCTCCTGTACCACAAGGCATGGTTTATGAAGACTTCCTATTTGGCAGCCTATTGTTGTAAAATCCCCACTTATAAATTTCCATGTACCGGTAGGATCACCTTTTGATGTATCAAGCCCGAAGCAGACAACAAGGTATGTTGCCCCAAAGTCCCGAATGTGGCCAAGAGCACTCCTGAGACTTTTAAGATAATCAGATATATCTATTGTCTCGGGCAACGGGTAGTTTATATTATAACCAACACCATCCTCTTCGCCCTTCTCATCAGCAAATCCTGTAAAGTAGGGGTAGGCAAAACGCGGATTTCCGTGAATTGATATTGTCAGCACATCCTTTCTATTATAAAAAATATCCTGTTGCCCGTTGCCGTGGTGGTAATCAATATCGAGCAAGGCAACCTTTCCAAATTGACTCAGGTAATTGGCAGCAATGGCCGCGTTATTAAAATAGCAGAATCCTCCAAAAAAACCCCGTTCGGCATGGTGGCCTGGAGGACGAACCAATGCGTACGCTATCCTTCTGCCAGAAAGAAGCTCATGTGCACCGGTAAGAGCACAGTCAACAGCTCTTCGTGCAGCAGTGTGCGCGTGGCCATTTATGGGTGTGAATGTATCAATACAGTAATACCCCGCACGAATGGGCAACTCCACAGGAGGCCTTGCCCTGTTGCGAATAGGAAAGACATAAGGATATATCGGTGTATTGGGCTCGGCATTTTTGCAGATCCTCCTGAAATAATTCACGTAATCTGCAGCATGCACACAAGTTATCCAGGAGTCGTTGAACCTTATAGGTAAAACCGGATCAAATATGCCTGTCAGTTCCAGGGCATGGCGTATAGATCTGATTCTTACAGGTGCTTCGACATATCCGCGTTCTTTAACATGATGAATCTCATGCTGATCTGTCACTACCAAAGCTATCCTGGTGAGGCTTGCGGTGACAGCGACGCTCTTTTTCCTGGAATTCTTTGGCACAAAGTAGCGTGGAGGTCTCATTTGAACAGGATCATCATGAACAGAATCAAGCACCATTTGAACATACTCCCGGGAGCAGACATCCTTGTATTTGCGGTCAAGAATACATGCAATCACATTTTTAAGATAGCTGCTGCCAAGTACGCTGTTCTGGCCCAGATCATCAAAAACCAGATATGGCGGATTGTCAGACTCAGGATGTACAGGCATTTCGTATGCTGTGTTAATTATGGGACGAGCCCCGTATGCCTCGTAAAATTTTAATCTTGCACGATTTTGTTGCAGAAGCTCCTGGTCATGACAAAGTTCCGGATCGTCAGGCAAGCCTTCAAAAAAGAGGCCAACAACTCCCAGAGCCAGTGCCTCGCTTCTTACTCTGCTATAGAGAGCACCGCCCACTCCACGCCCCTCAAGTTTTTTGTCACTTGCGATATAGTCAAGATAGCAAAAATTGAGATCCGCATCATAATCAAGCAGTGCGAGACCTCTTACTTTGGCACGATGGTCTTCGGCTACATATAGAATTGAACGAAAGCCATGTTTGAATGGCATCCTCAGTGATTCAGGGATGCGATCTATTTTTTTTCGATCAAGCAATTCAAACTGAGAACGCAGCATTGCCCTGACCTGTTCAAGGGCGTGGATATTTGCAGGAACAACATCATCAAATATGCGGCGGATACGAAACATTCAATAATCTCCTCAATCCTTTAAGGAACCGGTTTTAAGTAAATTGCCCGTTTCAGAATAGACTGGCGTTGAAGGAGGGCGTATTTCGATTTTTAAATAGACATTATATCGATTTTATATCTTGTAAAGATTTGATTTTACTGTTAATTTGCACTCTTCTTTAAAAGAAATTGAATTTGGATATTCAAAAGCAAGTCCCACCACAGCAAGAAAGCTTCCTATTGTAAATACCGAGCGTGTGAAGAACATTCCGAACACAACGCCAATAAAGGCAAATGGTATTGCTGACAAAATAATCAATGGCTGGAAATAGTCATTAAACTGGGAGGAAAGTACAAGATATATGGCCATTACCGCAATCAGAAAGGCAAACATAAGAGATTTGTATGCTCTTGAGGTGCTCTCAAACTCGCCTCCAAAATTGAGTGTAACACCAGGGTACAGATGCGAAATAGTGTTAAAATACTCTGACGAAAGAACAGTAACCCTGCCTGCCGACAACT
>JADFYT010000247.1 GCA_015232935.1 Desulfamplus sp. | reverse complement strand
CAGAATCGTAGATCACAGCTTCAAGCATATGCCCGTCAATACCGCCTGCTGCATTGATACTCTCTACCATCATCTCCATGCTTTTCTTTTCAGGGTCCCCAAGAAAAGAGGCAGGGCCTGTGACAGCGAAGATACCCCCTATTTTGTAAACAGATTCTGCCATTGCGGATTGTGCCATAATTGAAGGAAACACGAGCATAAAGCAAATTGCCATTACCAACATAACGTTGTTGATCGTTCTGTGTTGCATTGAATTGTTCTCCCTTTAAAATGAGCGTTCATGGTAATCAGGCGTGATTAATGAGCTTTTTATATCAGACATCCTGCTAAACCGGATTTTATCCCTTGATTGTACCGGATGAAAAGTGAGTAGTTCAGGAGATCTGTTATTCCAACTGTATAAACATGCCAACGGTAAAAAAAATAATCGTATTTTCATAGATGAGCTTCTTTCGGGTGTCAAGCCTTTTTGGTTCAGGATTTAAGGTCATCTGCATATGCCACACCTTCTGCAATCAATCATGGGGCAGTCTATGGATGTTTTTTGATTTTGTGCAAGCCTGAACTCTTTTATCAGAAATTTCTTTTTAATGCCTGTATCAAGAATATCCCATGGAAGAGGTGTATCAAGGTCAATGGCACGGCATATGATATTTTCCAGCTCTGCCCACTTTTTGGGGGAAGAGGTTGATTCTGAAGTTTTTTTTGAAGAGATTGATTCTGGCTTTTCCAGTGAAGAGATTGAGGCTGATTTGTTTTCCAAACGGGTTGATTCCGGCTTTTCCCCTAAAGGTGTTGATTCTGGTTTTTCCATTGCAATGGTTGATAATTGCAGGGAGTTTATAGCCTTTGTCCAGCCTTGTTCTGATGCTGTTTCAAGGACATATGAGATACGACGATCTCCTCGGGAGAGAAGGGCATTTATGGTCGCTGTTTTGGGGGATTCTGTGTGGATTGCAAGATTGGATACCCCTTTTAGCCCGTCTTTGATAATTGCCACTTTTTTTTTGAAGATAGAAGAGGTATCCATGGCACACCACTGAAATGGAGTTGCAGGTTTGGGAATAAAGGGATTTACGCTCAGAGTTATTGTTCCCATCTTTTTATTGGCCCTGCTTGACTCAAGAAATACGCTTTTTATTTTTTTCACAAGATGCACAATTTCTATTACATCTTCTTTCTCTTCAAAGGGAAGACCAACCATAAAATAGAGTTTAAGGTTCATAATGCCATGCGTTACAAGGCGTTCAACCGCAGATAAAATCTGGCTTTCACTGATTTTCTTGTTGATGATATCTCTCATTCTCTGGGAACCTGCCTCAGGTGCAATCGTGGCAGTCTTGACCGAGGATCTTGCAAGCGTATTGACGGTTTCGTCAGTCAGTGCGTCTAATCTCAACGAGCTAAAAGAGATATGCAGGTTGTCGGCAATGCCTCTTGCACAAATCTGGTTGATACCAGGGTGGTCAGATACAGTTGCACTGACAAGCCCTATTTTGTCTGTAAGCTCTTTTGCCTGATCGATTGCACGGATTATCCCGTTATCAGGGTAGAATCTTGGCGGTCTGTAAATAAAGCCCGCACTGCAGAACCGGCATCCATGATGACAACCTCTTCCAGTTTCAACAAGAAATGTGTCATTAAATACAGTGTCGTTTGTCAGGATTTTTGTGGTTGTAGCGATGCTCTCAAGGCTACTGATATGCTGAACCTTGATTCTGGCAGGAATATCATTGTGAAGAGGTAGCATGTCTGACAAATTACCATCTTTATAATAGGAAGGCAGGTAGAATTCAGGCACATAAGCCCCCTGCACTGACATGGCAAGCTGTTTTTTCAGTTGTTCGCGGCAAGTACCGGCAAAACAGTGGAAAGTATCAAGAAAGGCGGGTATCATCTCTTCGGATTCCCCGAGAAGGAAACAGTCAATAAACGGGGCAACCGGTTCAGGATTCAAGAAACAGGCAACCCCTCCGGCAATTATGAAGGGGTGTGCAGATGTTCTGTCAGAGGATCTTGGCGGGATGCCTGCATCTTTAAGTATTTGAGCAATGTTTATATAATCATTTTCAAATGATATGGAGAAGGCAATGATATCGCAGGAGGAGAGGGGAAGTTCAGCTTCAATGCCTGTCAACTCTTCAGGTGAAGCCTGAAAACCTTTTTTATATGATGTCAACGTACCTTTTTGAAATGATGACAGGGAGTCTGTGATTGTCTTGTTGGCATCGGGTAATTTACCTGTTTGCCTTGCCCGGGTTAATTTTCCTCGTTGCCTTGCCTTGTCTCTGTCTGGCATAAAGAATCTTTGGCATGAAACATTTTTGTTGTCATTGAGCAGACCATAGACCGATTGAAATCCAAGATTCGACATACCTGTGTGGTAGGTATTGGGATAGACAAGGCCGATGTTTATAAGCCCCTTTTGTCTCTTGAGAACTGCTCCCCGCTCATGCCTTTTGATTGTCGCACCCTGATGCTCTCCTCTCTTTGTGCCACCGTCCTTCTTTAAACCACAACCCCTCTTTACACCATGATCCCTCTTTGGGTTATCACCTTTCTTTGCGTTAACACCTTTATCTGTATCTGAATTGTTATGCCTGACCCTGTTTTTGCTGAGTACCCCTCTGTTTTTCCCCATTAATTATTGTGCTTTTTTTCTCAAAAATGTCGGTATTTCAAGATTTTCACAATCCAGGAACGAGTTGTGACTTGAATTTCTGCCATCTTCATTGGCAGCTTTCTTGTAAGTGGTTTTTTTGACTACTGGTTTGTCTTCATCCCAGTTTTCAAGCTCATCCTGTGTCGGGATCCTTATCTTGCCCTGGGCAGGAACAGGTACGGATACCGGTACATCCTGTTCAATCTTATGGAATCTTTTCTGACGGGTCTTGTTTATTGGAAGAACATTTACAGAACGCGATTCATCCATGCCAATGCCTGTGGCAATGACGGTAACCCGCATCTCATCTCCAAGGGTTTCATCAAAGGTCTGGCCCCAGATGATTTCTGCATCATCTCCTACTTCCTGATGTATCCTGTCAGATGCCTCCATCACCTCGTCCATGGTAATATCTGACGTACATGTAATATTCATGAGCACACCTCTTGCACCTGCAATAGAGATATCCTCAAGCAGTGGGTGAGAGATAGCTTTTTCAGCAGCCTCAACAGCCCTGTTTTCTCCGCTTGCAATACCAATACCCATAAGAGCCATACCAGCTTTTGACATTGTGGTTCTGACATCCGCAAAATCAAGATTGATATGTCCCGGCAGCATGATCAGGTCTGTGATGCCTTTTACCGAATGGTGAAGAATCTCGTCTGCTCTTACAAACATGTCCTTCATCTTTGAACCTGGAGATGCAAGTCCTCTTAAGCGGTCATTAGGTATGGTAATAACCGTGTCTGTAATGTCACGAAGGTTAGCCACACCCTCTTCAGCCTGTATTGCCCTTTTTTTACCTTCAAATGAGAATGGTTTTGATACCACTGCAACGGTCAAAATTCCAAGCTCCTTGCATATCTCGGCGATTACTGGTGCTGCACCTGTCCCTGTGCCGCCGCCCAGACCTGCTGTAATGAACACCATGTGGCTGTCAATTAAAGCGGTTCTTAGCTCTTCAATATTTTCAAGGGCAGCATCTCTTCCGATATTGGGATTTGCTCCTGCTCCAAGTCCCTGTGTCAGTTGTGCTCCCAACTGAATTTTCTTCTCCGCCTTTGACAGATCCAGAGCCTGGGCATCTGTATTTGCAACAATGAACTTGACTCCCTGAAGATTGGACTCAATCATGTTGTTAACAGCGTTTCCACCCGCCCCTCCAACACCGATCACCTTGATTTTCGCATTTGCATGGGTCTCGTTTTCCATATAAGAAAAATTCATAAGATACCTCTATTTTTTTGA
>JADFYT010000246.1 GCA_015232935.1 Desulfamplus sp. | reverse complement strand
CAGGCATTTTTTTATTACTTTGAAGTCTGTTTTGCAAAAAAATGATCGCATCAATGGTACCTTGAGCATAAATATCTCTTCCATTAATATTATGGGAAAACTGAAATTGTGCCGTGTTTCCGGGAGATGTCAGGGTGTAAGTGTGCCATGCGTGTCCGGCAATATGCTGTTCAGGAATATGCCACTTGTTTTTTTGAACAGCAGGGTCTCGTTCCATGATGATTTCATCTTCAGAATATGGAATTCCAAGCATGTTGTAGTATTTGACCATAGCCCTTGCAGTACCGCTGGTATCTGCCTTTCCCTTCTGATGGCTCTCTTTTATTTGCAGAGTATATCCTTTGAACAGACCTGGGAAAGTATTTGCTGCGTATTCCATCATGGCCTGAAATCCCACAATCTGTTTTGCCATGTTGGGGGCAATAACTGCTGATATGGACGAGGATAGAACAGTGTTTTCAAGAAGCTCTCTGTCTCCTCCTGTGGTACCCATAACAAACGGGATATCAAATTTGGCATAAAATTGTGCATTGCTGTTCACTGCCGTGGGGTGGGTAAAATCAACTACAATCATATCCGGAAATTTTTGCATGATTTCCTGGATGATCTGTTCTCTTTCTTCAGGTTTTACCAAAGTCACATCAATGCTCTTGCCCATACTTTTTATGACACATCCTGTTTCAATAATTTCCTTGCCTGTCAGGGAAAAGGGAATAAGGTTCAGACGTGGATCATCAGCAATATGGCCTGCTATTATTGATGCAACATTGCCGGGCATTCCATTTAGCATTACATTAACAGGTGTTGTCGCAAGATGTTGTTCCATATTAAAGACTCCTTATGCATTGGTATAAATAGCCTGTTTTATCGATATCTGTGTAACTTGTATTCTTTTTCAGATTTTCTACAGCTACCGGAATATACTGCTCAAAAAAAGTTTTGCCTCTGTTCATGGAAAGATGGCTGAATGCTCCTAACATCTGCATATTACGGGCCAGAGCACAATATCTATATGATCTTATGAAATTGTCGGCATCTTTTCCTGTAACTCTTTCAACCTCATGAGCACACTCATGTAAAAGAGTCTCTCTGATTTTATCCTCAAGGTTGACATAAGGGTCAATCAGAAGGGATGCAAGATCATATTGAAGAGGGCCTCTTCTGGCAGATTGAAAATCAATAAAAAACAGGCTGCTGTTATCCAGACCATCCTGGCTGTTAAAAAATCTGTGTAGAGAGGCTTGACTGTTCAAATCTTTATTATCTGCCTTTACCATTATGTTTCTTGACTGCATATCTCTGTGCATCAGTCCGTCACAGGCATGCTCAAGAGCATTGTCCGCAATGAATTCAAACTCTCTTCTCAAACTGTCAAACCCGATTTTCTGTTCAAGATACCCCTGCAAAAAAGCCTCAACAAAATAGAGACACTCTTTTTCCAGAATCATCTCTTTGGAATATGATGGAGTCTGAAATGTCCATGCATCATCAAAATCCTTTATCCCGTCCATGGAAAACGAGATGGCAAGGCGGCACACTTTTTTGTACCATTCAAAAATCAAGTGATTGTTTGCAGGGATCGAATCAAAGTTTGTCCCGGAAGATTGGCGGTTTTCAGAAATCGGATGGCAGTCTATCCCTGATGATTGCCGGTTTGCGGCAAGAATCCGTATCACATCCTGAAGATGTATATCTCCAAGATCTTCAAGCACAACCAGACCCGCAAACCGGTCATATGACTTTATTTCCGGCACAGGGATCCCTTTTTCAAGAAGGTGTTTTCCAATTCTGATAAACGAGTCAATCTCTTTGGGTTTATAAGCTGTCCTGTCTTCATAAGGATTACAATGAACCCCATGATCCGCGACAACTAACGATGTTTCAGTTTTGTCTGCAGCAACTGGTTTCTGTGGGTCTTCAATAACTGGTTTCTGCTGGCATGACATGCCTGAAGAACCGGCCAGCCTGCATCGATACCATCCCCTGTCTGATCCGTCTCCGGCAAGTTTTTGGGTTTTGATATGCTTTAAGGAATTATAGTCTTCATTTAGATGATAGTGTGCTGAAAATCGTATGGCAGCATCCCTGTAGGTTTCAGGTGTGCCAATATCCTGCCAGAAGATATCTTTGCATATAAATGCCTTGACAAGGTCACCCTTGCCGGCAAGACCGGAATAAAGATCAATGCTGCTGAATGGTGCTATTCGCATCTTGTCTCCATTGTCCGGCATGTGGTCAAATATTTCAGGGGATAGCACCTGAATTCCTGTAAACGCCAGCACCTTGTAATCAGTAGATGGTTTTGCACAAGCCGTATTGCTGCAATTATTGCCGGATTGCAATTCATGAGCAGGATCATGGACAGCCTCAGGGACGTTTTTGCCCGAGAAATTCCTGACAAACAGATTTTTATCCACCGTTACCTTGTTATGAATATGGTAGTCATGAAGAGCAAGCGTTGCACAACAGTTTGCTGCAATAGCGTTTTTTATATGGAAATTCCACATTGCCCTCAAGTCGATATCAGAAACAATATCACTGTTTATTACAATGAAATGGTCATTGCCCATAAAATGACGTACGTTTTTGATTGCTCCACCGGTTTCCAGTATCTCAGGCTCATGGATAGTGCTGATGTTTACAGAAAAATCATTCTTTGGCTTGTAATTCTCAATAAATTTTTCAATCTGATGGTGACGGTGGTGGGTGTTTATTATTATATCAGTGCATCCTGCTTTAATGAGCTGTTCAATAGAGTGTTGAAGAACGGTAATTCCATTAAGGGTAAACAGAGGTTTTGGCCGGATTGATGTGTGTGGCAGAAGGCGGGTGCCAAATCCGGCAGCAAGGACAAGTGCTTTCATGATGTGACAATGGTTAGCAGGTTTTCTATAATCTCTTTGTATTGCTTTATCTCCTCGCTGTTTTCAGAGCCTTCAACGCCATTGTTCATGAAAAAATTTGACGCATTGGTGTAATTTATTTTTGAGAGGGACTCTTTTAGAAGAATCTCCTGTCTCTTGTAGCAGCTTGCTCCCCTGCTTTGCATCTTTTTGATTCTCTCTTTAGGATCGTGCTTGTCTTTGGGATATTTTTCAAAATACATAAGAGCAACTTTGTAGGATTCAAGAAACGGTCTTAAAAATTCTGAAAAAGCCTTGAGCTTTCTGTATCCCTCAGAAGTGAGGTTATATGTATCTGAAAACGATGGTGTCGGCACAAGGATTCCGTCATCAATAAACGCCTTGATGCAGGTGTGAATATACTCAATGCATGTCTTCTCCTCATCAAAGGAGAATTCATCAATAAAGAAATTCTGGAGAAAACGGTATGTATCGGTAAGATCTCCTGATGAAAACTGGAATTTGTCTGTCTTGAGTATCGCAATGGCTGTATAGGCAGCCGGAATAAAGAAACAGATGGCATTATTTTTGTAGTAGTCAAGTATCGGCCTTTTATTGTCTTTAACAAAGAAACGTGTGTTGTCAGCAATCTCCTCTTCGGTCTCGTCAGCGAGCTCAATAAATTTTCTTGATACGAAAGTGCCAAGAACATGGTTGAGAGCAAGATCAGGGTCAATTGTAAGTGTATCTGCAAGCTCGGCATTGGATATGGTGAGCATGTTCATATAGGAGTTTACCCTAAACATAATCTCTTTCTTTGAGAAACTGTTGCCTGAGGCATTAAGGACAGCACTTGCAATAACTCCATGCGGAGTAACAATCGATGTTTCGTTGATAGCATTCAACAATTTATATCCAATGTTCCGACAAAGAGACATGTGCTGATCGTTATCCATTGAGGCAAGATCAAGCTGATTTTCATCCAGATAGTCGCTCAGGGAGAAAGGTTCATGGAATTTGATATAAACTTTTCCATATTTTTTCTTGAGAAATTTTCTTGCTCTTATTAGCTGTGAAAGATTTTCAGGATTTTTTTTGCCGCCTTCAATTTCATGCAGATAAGCAGCCTCTTCAAGTACCTGGTCATAGCCTACATATGTGG
>JADFYT010000245.1 GCA_015232935.1 Desulfamplus sp. | reverse complement strand
CTCAAAGTCTTTAACTTTCCATGAATCTGGATAGATAATGGATGCCTGTCCATCTTTGTACTGAAGGATCGGGAAAAAGTAGGCATCGCTTGCAACTACCATGTCAGGCATTGTTTCAGGAGTATATTTATACTCGTTCATAATAATTGCACCATCTTTACGGCTATAGGTGAGTTTGCCTGTGTTGATTTCATCAACCATGGTTTTATGGATGGTCTCTTTGTTGAGTTCGCCACCATGAAGTTCGCTCGTTCTTTTGAGCAGCTTTATGAAAAAACTGATTCCGTCGTAAGAAAGCCCGCCTGCTGAAGGACTTGGATTAAAGCCATATTTCGCCTGGACATCTTTGGCCCATTGCTGAGCTTCAGCGGTTGTCAACTGAGGAATACTGTCAAGTACATAGTCTGAACTTTTACCAGTCATTTTATACCAGTCTCCAATCCAGCCAAGACCAGATGCGACAAGAACACTTTTTAAGCCAACTTCTGAAAACTGCTTTACAAAGGAGGTAAGAGGCGGAGGAGAGGCCGAAGTTCCGCAAAGGAGCTCAACGCCGGCTTTTTTGTATTTGCTCAGCATCGGATAAAAATCGGTCTGGGTGATCGGAAAATACTCCTCTGAAAAAATTTCCCAGCCGCTGTCAAGAAGTGCTTTTTTATAGGCACTGCCGGCACTTCTGCCCCAGTCTGTATCTTCGCCGTATATGGCCGCAAGTTTTTTAGCGGGTTTCCACAGACCCTTTTCAATGGCGGTATTTATGCACTCTATGTAGTTACCTTCAAGTTTTTCGGGCACTGGCCACCCTTTGCCGCCCCAGTAGCTGTATTTTGCCGGATCTGCCTTCCATTTTTCATTTACAACGCCGCTTGCACCAAAACCGAACATGTGCGGTACCTTGTACTGGGCAGCCATATCCATAACCGCGACAGCAACAGAGCTGTGCCAGTTTAACGCACCTGCCTGGATCCCCTTGCTCTCGACCGCCTCAGCATAGGCACTGGATGCCTTTGCGGGATCTGACTGGGAGTCAATCCATACAACTTCAATCTTGTAATCGCCTACTGTGTAATTGATCTTCTCCATTGCCATCTCTACTGACGCCTGAAACTCCTTGCCTGTCTGGGCAGAGGGGCCGGTAAAAGGCCCGAGCACACCGACCTTAAGGGTTTTTGATGCTGCAAAAGCTGCGGATCCTCCAAGGACAAGAGATAATACAACCGCAAAAGTAACCATCAAAAGGTGCTTCTTTGTTCTCATAACCATCCTCCAGTAATAAATGTTTGAATTTCTGTGACAAAATTCCGATTAACAGCGAAATGCGAGCTAAATCTCCATGGCCTTTATGTGGCCACCCCGAATCATGAAAACAAGAATGCATTCTCACGGTAAGGCTTTTTTGATTCTTTGCCGCACACTTCCCATCTTTTTTACAACACACTTTTACTACAGCACTCTTGTTGACACACTGTACATCTAAATATACTGCAACGAACTAAATCTTCTCTTTCTGCAATATCTACACCAGCACTCAGATAAATGGCAGAAAATATCAAATAGGGGATTATAAATTTATGGATATTTATATAATGAACGGTATATATTATGAATATGTAAATAATATTCCCACGATGGAACTATATTTTTTATTTTGTATTCAGAAACAATACTGATGTTGGAAAAAAAATATTAAAAACTTGAAAAAAACCTGAAGTTTCTGATTCATTGCACTCTCTATTGATGTAAAAAAATTTGGTTATTTTACATCAATAAATTTATTTTACAGTAAATTTACTGTAAAAAGAACGGTTTTTATACTTAAGCTTACACCTGCTCAGGAAGATAATCTGTACGCACCAGTTTGTATTTCCTGATTTTATAATAGAGAAGCTGGCGCGAAATACCCAGAGCATTTGCACTTCTGGCAATATTTCCTTTATATTTCAACAATATGTTATGAATAAATTTCCCTTCGTCTTTTGTGTTATTAGCAGCAGCGTGCTTTATTGTGTTATTAACAGCAGGGATCTCTATTGTATTATTTATAGCGGGGTGCTCTATTTTTTCGCCGATTGACTCTATCTGTCTGGTTTTTGATGATTTTTCGTGTATGACAGGGCCGGATTGCATGTCTGGCAAGTGAGGCCTGATACTCTTGAGGGCAGCGTTTTTCAAAGACCAGTTGGAAAAATGAGACTGCAGGTGATGCATTCTGATTACATCTTCATATCCAACTATATTCATTGCCCCTTCAATAACATGCTCAAGTTCACGGACATTGCCTGGCCAGTGATATATTTTGAAAAGCTCCATAACCTCTTTGGATATGCAGATGACATTCTTGTTCAGAATCTTGTTGTGTTTTTTGATAAAATGGCTGATCAGAAGCTCAATATCTCCGATCCTTCTGGCAAGAGGCACAATTGAAATGAAAACCACACCAAGTCGATAGAACAGATCTGATCTGAGAGTGCCTTGCCTGATAGCAACATAGGGGTCAATATTCACAGAGCTTATTATCTTGACATCAATCTCAATCTCTTTGAGTGCTCCAACCCGCCGCACTTTTCTCTCCTGCAGAACTCTTAGTATTTTACTTTGAAGTCCTACCGGCATGGAGTTGATTTCATCCAGAAATATTGTTCCTCCGTTGGTTCTTTCAAAGAGGCCGGCTTTATTGAGCGCACCTGTAAATGCCCCTTTGGATGTCCCAAAAAGAATTCCTTCAAGAAGGTTTTCAGGTATTGCGGCACAGTTGATCGGGGTGTATTTGTTGGCCCCTCTTGTACTGTGATGGTGAATAGCTCTTGCAAACAGCTCTTTTCCGGTACCTGTTTCGCCATAAAGCATTATTGGCGAAGGGGTGTTTGCAGCCATTCTTGCTGAATTGACAGCTCTTACAAGTTCAGGATCTTCTCCCACAATGCTGTCAAAGAATATGTCATCAGAAAACATATTTTTGGGCACGGGCATATTTTCAATGCTCTCTGCCAGGACATTGTAATCTCTTACAAAACAGATGACACCGATAATCTTGTGATCTTTTATCAAAGGGAAGGTACTGTGGATGGTATTGGCAAATTTGCCCATGCGGGTGCGATAATATATAGGTTCGTCAATGATGGGAGAGCCTTTTTTAAGGCATCGCATAATAATGCTTTTTTCTTCTGTAAGGTGATATACTTCCGTAATCTTCTTGTAGAGTGCATCTGCGGGTTTGAGTTCATCTATACGGGATATGGCCTTGTTGTAATAGACTATCAATCCATCCTTGTCAGTAACTATAACCCCATCACTGAACTCGTCAAATACTGACAGAAAATCAACATCTCTTAATCTGCTCCTGTACTGTTGTCTTCTGTCCATATCTTCAGGATTTACGATGCCCGCCATTTTTGCAGCTCCTTTTTCGTCGATCCTCTATTTTTTTCCTGATTTATCCCGCAGCTTTTGCAGCTCTTCAGTCAGTGCCGGCACTACTTCAAAAAGATCAGCCTCAACAAAATAGTCGCAGTTTGACATTATGGCAGCATTGATGTTTTCATTGATCGCAATTATGGTTCCTGACATTTTCATTCCGGCAAAATGCTGAACAGAGCCTGAAATGCCGCATGCAATATATACCTTTGGGCTTACCTTTTCTCCGGTCTGGCCTACCTGCATACGATATGGAACCCATCCAAGATCCACCGCAACACGGGACGCTCCGACAGCAGCTCCTGCACCAAGATTGCCAAGAGCCTCTGCACAATCATGAAGCAGTCTGAAATTTTCTTCGCTTTTCATGGCCCGGCCACCTGATATTATTATCTCTGCTGAAAGCAGGTCATTACCGGAGGTATCTCCGGCTGTGCTTTCAACAAGCCTGATATTGCTTTGAGGATTGTTTTTTGCGACAAAGGACTCAACAGTTGAATGCGTTTTAACAGAGGAATTTTTTACGGCTTCAAAACCTTTCAGGACATTGGGACGGATTCCAAACAGCCGGATGCCGCCTGTGACCTTTGTTGTTGCGAGGGTT
>JADFYT010000244.1 GCA_015232935.1 Desulfamplus sp. | reverse complement strand
AATAGAACCCGATTGTGGCATCCTTTATTTGCCGGTTGACACTTTTTGTAGCCGTATCCCCATTTTTCGGGATTTTTTTCAAAAAAGTCCGGGTAGAGGCATCGATTACTCGACGCCTCCCCCGCAGATCCGTACGTGCAGAATTCCTGCATACGGTTCCTCGGTTCCAGCTCTTTTGACCGAGATGGAGGCCAAACAAGTTCCCCTGCTTTGAGCCACTTCCCTATCAGGCGAATAATTCCACCGTCATTGACTCGCAGTTTGAGGAAGTCCCTCAAGTGACCGTGATCAATGTTATCAAATAGCCCAGTAATATCTGCACTCACTATCCAATTTGTGTTATTCATGATGCAGCTTTGCCGCAACTCTTTTATTGCCATGTGCTGACTATGACCAGAACGAAAGCCGTGGGAAAAGTCATAGAAGATCGGCTCATATAATACGCTCAGTATCATTTCCACCGCTTTTTGAACTATTTTGTCCTCGAACGCCGGGATACCGATCGGTCTTAATTTACCGTTCTCCTTTTCAATCCAAATCCGCTTTACAGGTGTTGCAACGTACTGACCTCTGCACAGTCGTTGATGTAAGTTATAGAGGTTTTGATCAAGGTCAACTGTATATTCTTCCGCTGTTACCTTGTCTACTCCTGCTGCTCCGCCCTTCTTAATTCTCCGGAATGCCTCCTTCAGCAATGGCATGTCGATCCGGTGAGCCAGAGCGGTGAAGGTCATTTCAGGATTTTTCTTTGCCAGCATCTCCAGCTTGCTCAGTGACACTTCTCCAACCAATACCGGTGGTTTGTCGTCATCGTCTGAATATGGCTTCACAATACTGTTGTTGTGAGTGGCTTGTTTTGCATTCATACGATCTTCTGTTGATATGGTTCGTGATCTCGGTGTATCTCCCATAGTGCTCTCCGTATAAGCGTTATGCCCTGCATCACCTTCCCTGTAGTGGGTCGCTTGGACATCACTTCCCCACCTTCTCGGTCAATTTTACTGCTTGACCATTGGTACTATGTTCCGCTAAGACTGCCCACAGTCCATTTCAGGCTTGTTTGCTTTCCGCTTTCCGCCCCTGATACCTTGTTTGTCCGCCTTGTTTGTGATTCCAGAATGTATTCTGTCAATGAATTCCAGACTTGTCCAGGGGAGGCGTACTGTCTCCCTGAACACCGGGAATTTTGGATACGGGTATTCCTGGTACCGTTATTGTACAAGGAGGCTGTGGGCTCTCTCAAGTTCCCGAGCTACCCCTTTGAATTCATGCCTTGGTCTACGACTACGGTGGTGTCCACTTCACTTGTCATGGCGTGCCGTGGACTGCTGCCTTCCATTTTTACAAGAATGTCGGCGTTCTATCCTTCCCTTTTGGAAAAGAGTTTATCCAGTGACCACAAGAATAAGTTTTTCGAAGCTCAATACAAGGCCTGTATTCTCGATCATGTCCGGCTCAGGACTCCCGTTACCGGGTTTACCCTCGGACTTTTCTTCTGACCTGCCGACTATGCTTTGATCAGGTGGGATTTGCACCCACTGGGTAACATTAACAAATTTCTTGGAGTTCTTTGCTCCTTTCCCGATGTTTCGGATTTATCTTGACGCAATGTAAAGTACTTTTGGGAGATATGAAGGATGCCAAAATTCTGATGGATAATTTGATAAATACTGTATGGTGGTTCATATGAGTATTCAAGATGACGGCATAATGCATACTGAAGATATCAAAATATTCTCAAAAACCGACGTGAAACAGAGCCATATGTCGGATATGACGTTCACTTCAACCAATGGGATCAACAAATTCTTCTCATCCTTTCCTAACGAAGTTCAACAATATTTGAAAAAATTTCGTTCAAGATTTGATCGTGATGAGATATTTGATGTACTGGATCGCATGGGCAACCTTAATATTCTTCTGGTGGGCGATACGATTCTTGATGACTACCATTACTGTAATGTACTGGGCACATCCTCCAAAGAGCCGGTTATAGCGGTTCAATATAAATCCAATGATCTTTTTGCAGGCGGTGTGCTTGCCATTGCCAACCATCTGGCAAATTTCGCGGGCAATATAAGGTTGATGACGGTTTTGGGTGAGAATGATAGTTACGAAGAGTTCATTTTGTCAAAGTTAAAATCCAATATATCCCCGTTTTTTGCCTATCAAGAGAATGCTCCTACTATTATCAAACGTCGTTTTATTGAAGGATACTCATTAAATAAACTGTTTGAGGTATATATCATGGATGATTCCGGGATCTCAACAGAGCGAGAGAGCCTGTTTGCAGGCAAAATCAAAGATGAAATTGCCGGGTATGATCTTGTTGTATCTGCTGATTTCGGCCATGGCACAATAAGTCCGGTAATTCGTAATATTTTGGTTGAGAATGCCCCTTTTCTTGCATTGAATACCCAGGCAAATGCAGGCAACAGAGGATTTCATACAGTTAGCTGTTATCCTGAGAGTAACTTCATAAGCCTTGCAGAGCATGAATTACGGGTTGAAACACGCTCTCAAAGTGAAAAGATTGAGCCTTTGGTTGAAGTAACAGCTACAAAAATGAAAAGTCAATATTTCATTGTGACCCGTGGGAGAAAAGGGTGTCTGATCAGGAACGAAGATGGAAAATTTACTGAAGTGCCTGCGTTTGCTCATAAAGTTATTGACCGAATTGGTGCCGGAGATGCCTTTTTTGCAATCACCGCTATGGCGGCATATTTGGGTTGCCAGCCTGAAATGGTTGGATTTATTGGGAATGTTGTTGGAGCCATCGCTGTTGAAAATCTTGGGAATCAGAAATCCATCGAAAAACCGGCCGTTAAAAAGTACATTTCTTCTCTTTTGGGATGACCAACTTCTGAGTCTCACATGCTGTAATTAAGGATACTTTGCTTGCTCTTCTGCAAAAATTAAAGACAATAACCCAATATCATGAAAGCTATTATTCTTGCTGCCGGACTCGGTACCAGGTTGTTACCATTAACAGCTATATTACCCAAATGTCTTATGCCCATTAACGGGGTTCCTCTACTTGCATACTGGTTAAAACGGCTATCTGACGCCGGAGTCTCTCCTGTATTGATCAATCTTCATTATTACAGAAATTTTGTTTTAGAATGGATTGAACAGTCATCATTTAAAGGGCATATACAAACTTCGGTTGAAGAGATGCTTCTGGGTACCGCCGGCACAGTGCTCAATAATAAAGCCTTTATTAATGACGAGCCGTTGATGCTGATTCACGGGGATAACCTGTCTATGGCAGATATCAGAAAGTTCATGGCTGCCCATGCATCACGTCCCGGCAATGCCGCATTGACCATGATGACTTTTGAAACTTGTTATCCTGAAAATTGCGGTATTATAAAAAAAGATGTCCATGGAATTGTTAGAGAATTTTATGAAAAAGTCGAATCTCCTCCAGGTAATCTGGCCAATGGCGCAATATATATTCTTGAACCTGAGGTAGTTGATTTCCTGACCACTTTAAATAGCCCGTTCATTGATTTCAGCACAGAAGTACTTCCTGTCTATACAGGCCGCATTTATACCTGGCACAATGGCGGCTATCACAGAGATATAGGGTGCCCGGACAGCCTTCTGGATGCCCAGATAGAATATCCTGGCCTGACTTTGGATTCAGTTAAAAACAGTTTCTGGGGAAGAGTGTGTGATGAAACAATTTCATTTCAGATGGTTGAGGCCCTTGCAGATTATTTTTCCGCCAGGATTGTTAATGGAGACGGCCAAACAAAAGAGTCTATTGTCGATTCACTGGTGAGTTCTGAAAAAAAAAATATTTTAAGTTTTCATAATTTTCCCTCTAATACGGATGAAATCCTGGATGCCGTCAAAACAGAGTGTGCCAATTCTTCCCCCTTGATTTTTTTTTTCAGGGTACCTCAGGGATTCTCTTCCAGAAAACAGTTTGACACATATCATCTGAAGAGCCTTGCAATGCGTATAGGCTAATTAACTGAAGCCGACTTTCAGACCATTTTTACTCAAAGCATTTTTA
>JADFYT010000243.1 GCA_015232935.1 Desulfamplus sp. | reverse complement strand
ATATTTCGAGAAATTGAAAAATCAGGAATTCAAAAAGATTGCCATTGGAAACCCCAAAAGCGTTCCTGCTGGCCGCTATGCACAAGATATTTTAATTTTTTACGAAATACTTCCCTACATAACAGATAAATTGATATACACTGAAAACGCAAGACAGGTTCTTGATTATGTCGTACAAGGAGAGGTTGATGCAGGCATTGTATATGCTACTGATGCCACCTTGAGATCAAAGGGGGTTGTGGTTATTTCAACCGCTCCTGAATCAAGTCACAAGCCTGTTGTTTATACTGTTGCCATGATTAAAGAGACAAAAAACAAAGATGCGGCAAAAAAATTCATATCTTTGGTTATGTCACAGGAGGGGCAGGCTGTTTTAAACAAGCATGGCTTTAAATCCGTCAAATAGGAGATAACATCTATAAATGGAAGAGTCCGCTCTTTTTTCCATACGCCTATCTTTGCAGGTCGCGTCTTTATCAACGTTGATAATAATTCTGTCCGGAGTACCGATTGCCTATCTTCTTGCACGAAGAGATTTCATGGGAAAGGAACTGCTTGATATGGCCTGTACACTGCCGTTGGTTCTTCCTCCCACTGTTACAGGCTACTATCTCGTTCTGGTTTTTGGCAGAAATGGATTTATAGGTAACTTTATCTATGGGCTGACCGGATGGAGTATCATGTTCACCTGGCATGCGGCTGTTCTTGCCTCTTACGTGGTTGCTCTGCCACTGATGATAAAAACCTCAAGAGTTGCAATTGAATCTGTTGACAAGAACCTTATTAATGCATCTTACACACTTGGCCACTCTGAGTTTGCTACTTCAATGAAAGTCATTCTTCCTCTTGCAAAGCGTGGTATTGTTGCAGGGGCTGTGCTCTCATTTGCCCGTTCAATGGGAGAATTTGGAGCAACGCTTATGCTTGCTGGCAATCTGCCAGGCAAAACAGACACAATGCCTATTGCAATTTATAGCCTTGCAGGCAACGGTGAATGGGGCAAAGCCCATATTATGGTTTTTTTGATGACAGTGATATCCGGACTTTTTTTATATATTGCCAATATATACTCAAAAAGGATCGTATGATAAGATCAATCCCGCAAATATATATGACCTCTTGCGGAACTCACTTGTAGTACAGTAGAATAAACACTCATGGCCTTTGTTTGGCCACCCTGAATCATGAAAACCAGAATGCATTTTCATGGTAAAACCAGAATGTATTTTCATGGTAAGGAATAAAATCCGATTTTGCGGGAAGTCTGTCTTTCACAGCTTACCGCACGTTAGACAATAGGAGACTTTAATGACCAAATGGCTGCCCATAGGTTTTGATGAAGCCTTTAAAAAAACAGTTGACACAATTATACCCCTTGGAACAGAGACAGTTGCCCTGTCTAAATGCCCGGGACGCATCGCATCAGCAGCTCTGCTCTCCAAAGTGGATTCTCCTTCAATTGACGCATCATTAAAGGATGGGTATGCTGTAAAGTCACAGGATATAATTTATGCCAATGAGCGAAAACCAGTACGGTTAACCATTGCCGGTTCGGCTGCTGCAGGAGAGATCAAGACCTTTTCGCCTATGAAACCAGGAGAGGCTTTCCGTATTCTAACAGGTGCAAAACTTCCTGATGGTGCAGATGCGGTACTTGCCGAAGAGTTTGTCAATGTTGAAAGCGACAAGACAATAACAGCAAAAAATATTGCCGAAGCTGGACGAAACATCTTGCCCAGAGGCTCTGATGTCAGGACAGGCCAATGCATAGTCAAAAAAAACCAGCTCCTGACACCTGGATTTGCAGGCATTCTTGCTGCTGCCGGATTCAGCGAAGCTCCTGTTTTCAAGCAGCCTTGTGTTGCTATTGTTGCCACAGGAGATGAGGTTGTCGCACCTGGCAGACCCCTTCCTGAAGGCAAACTGTATGCCAGCAATATGGTTACCTTGAGTGCGTTCTGCCACAGTTATGGAATGAAAACCATTACGGTTACGGCAAAAGATACTGCCGATGAACTCAAGACGACTTTAATGCATGCTTTAGATAACGCGGACGCGATCATTACAAGCGGCGGAGCATGGACTGGAGACAGGGATCTTGTTGCCAAAATCCTCCTGGATATGGGGTGGACACAAATCTTTCACCGCATCAGAATAGGACCTGGCAAGGCGGTTGGATTTGGAATACTGAAAGAAAAACCGGTGTTTATACTTCCGGGGGGGCCGCCTTCCAACCTTATGGGATTTTTACAGATTGCCCTTCCTGGTCTTATGAAACTTGCCGGACACCCTGTGCCAGGCCTTAACCGGAAAAAAGTACTTCTCTCGTCTGACCTTCATGGCCGTGACATTGACTGGACGCAATTTGTTTTTGGCGTTGTTGACGATAGTGGTCAGGATTATGGAACTCAGCTTCCTGTTTTTCATTCTCTTCGTCAGAAAGGCCGACTCCAATCAATGGCAGAGGCAACCGCTATTGCTGCAATACCGGAAGGCAAGACACTCATAACTGCAGGAAGTGCGATTAATGTGCAGGTCATATCATCTTATAATTTAAGGATGTGAGGAAAATGCAAGTATCGGCGGGAGAACAATTTATGAGCAAATCAATTCAAAATCAGGCAACAGGCGATGTTACCAAAAGCAAAAATCAAAATAAGGTCACAGGAGATGTTATCAAAAGCATCCAAAATCAGGTCAAAAGATTCAGTGCTGTAATTGTTGCAGGCGGGTTGAACTCCAGGATGGGCGGCAGGAACAAATCCTTTTTAAGGATTGGAGAAAACACGATCCTGTCCCGTATTCTGGAGACTCTGGAAAGTAAGTTTGACGAGATATTGCTTGTAACAAAGAATCCGGCAGAGTACAGCGGCTATCCGGTCAGGACAGTTACAGATATCTATGATGACAGATCATCACTTACAGGGGTTCACTCCGGTATCTACCACGCAAAGAATCACTTCTCCTTTGTGGTACCTTGTGATGCCCCTTTTATTCAGCCTTCATTGATACGGTTGATTCTCGACTCTACAGAACCTGATTCAGATGTGGTCATACCCCATTATGATGGCCATTACGAACCTCTTTGTGCAGTATATTCAAAACATTGCATCAAGGGGATTGAGGCTCTTCTTGATTCAGGAGATTACCGTATCTATAATTTTTTTAGTTCGGTTAATTTAAAAACAATCGAAAAAGAGGAGTTAAAAAAAGCAGACCCTGCAATGGTCTCCTTTTTTAATGTGAACACGCCTGAAGCCTTGAAAACCTCAATCAAGATGGCGGCAACACTGGGATAAAACCGGTACTGAAACAAGTCTGATGCAAAAAAATAATCAGCTTTACCGTGAAAAAAAGCTCTTTTCTATCAGATCCGCCATACCCCTGATATCATTGATATCATAAACCGGTACATCCATATCAAGCTTTGTATCCGATGCCACAGCTATCAGAGGATGTTGTTCCCCTTTCCGGTAAATCAGAGAGGTGTGTGCACTGCTTCTGAATATCTCGATCTGGGGTTTGCCCGCATTTTTATACCCTTCTGTAATTACGATATCCATATCCGTAAAGTAATTCTGAATAATTTCATCAACAGTCAACTCCTCACTTACATCCTTTATCACCGATATTTTCCAGGGCGAAGAGATAACGACCGTCTCAGAGCCTGCCTGTTTATGTTTATAGGTATCCTTCCCTTCATGATCAATCTCAAAACCGTGGGTATCGTGCTTGAGCGTGCCTACACGATAGCCTCTTTTTTTAAGCTCTGGAATCAGCTTTACAATAAAGGTGGTTTTGCCGGATCTTTTTTTGCTTATTATTGAAATGACTGGCGGTATGGCACTTTTTTCCATATACTTTATTCCTTAAATATCCATTAAATGACATGAGCGTAACTGACTTTTCAAGAGACCATCAAGTTTCTGATATCCGTGACAACGCTATTTGCATTGAGCTTTATTTTGCATACAATGCCCTTTTTACGAGAGCATTTTATCAAACCCAAGTCTTGACATATTTATATTCAACATGATA
>JADFYT010000242.1 GCA_015232935.1 Desulfamplus sp. | reverse complement strand
CATATCAAACCGGTCTTTTTTTTGCTTTGCCTGAAATTATTAATATGATAATCTTGGCAATCAGATACATCAGGCAGCAGGTTTTGATGTCAACTACCCCTTCCTGAAGGAAGAGCCCATGAAATATATCTGCAAGAACAGGAATCAGTATAATCAAAAAAAACAAGGCGGAATAGAAAAATGACCCGGATACTTAAAGGATATACAGCCAAAAAAGATATCTATATTACTTTGAGGAGAGCTATCCTCAATGGCCAGCTAAAGCCTGGAGAGAGACTTGCGATTGACGATTTGACGACAAAATTCGGGACAAGCGTGACTCCGGTAAGAGATGCTCTTCAAATGCTCAACCAGGAGGCACTGGTTACCATCAAGCCTCGATCCGGTTACTTTGTCACCAGAATCACCCTCAAGGAGCTGCGGGACATGCTTGACCTGCGAGAAATTCTTGAACTTGCCTCAATTGAACGGGCAGCAAAAAATATAACCGCGGAAAAAACAGCACGGCTAAGGCAGATTCATCAGGGATATACCGGAGATGATGATGTCTCTTACACCAGATATACGGATGAAAATCGCAATTTTCACTACATGGTTGCCCAGGCTTCAGAGAACATGGAACTTGCACTTGCCTTGAAGCATCTGTTAGACAGGCTGGCACGGTTCATGGTTGTCCGCCATGCGGGAAAAGATATGGCGGATATCCATGAACCGCTGATTGAAAGGCTTGAGGCTCATGATGCAGAAGGAGCAAAGCTGCTGCTGATCAAGGAGCTTCAGGAGACCAGAATAGCCATCATGGAGCGTGTTATGCAGGAAGAGGCGGCATTTTGGCATCTTGGCGGTGGCGGTTGAGATTGAGCCATCTGCTGTACCTACACATACCGGAGAGGGCTTTGACCGCCCGTTCCGGTGATGGAAAAAAGATTCCGTTGTATTTACACCCGTCCGCATGGTAAAGGGTTTTGCTTGCATTGTCAGTCAAAAGGCTGACACCAAGAACAGGCTTGCCGTACTTTTCAGTCAGCCTGATCACATGGGATACATACTGGCTCTCAAAATCCATCAGCATCTCTTTCATGGGATCAAGGCTCTCTCTGGAATGGGCAGGATCAATCTTTGCAATCGAGTTTACCATCTTTTCCACAAAAATCCTTTTGCCGTGAATGCCAAGATGAATCACAGCATCGCACCCGTCCCATTTCAAGAGCTCTTCAAGTGCCACTCTCGGGATATTAGGGTCATTTTCCCCCACAATATCCACAGGGTTTGCGTGACTCCAGTAGTCTGGCAGCAGGGGATTGAGAGTCTCGATTATTTCAGGCGAGAGCTGGGGAACCTCAAGATTGTGCTCGGCACAAAGATCAGCCGTGACAACACCCCACCCTCCCCCCAAGGTCATGATAGCCACCCTGTTGCCCCGAGGCAGGGGCATGGATGAAAAAAGTGCTGAAAGATCAAGCAGCTCCATAGGCTGGCCAACCTCTATTATCCCCGCCTGCCTGAAAGCGGATCTGGTTACCTTTGCATTTGATGCCAATGCCCCGGTATGACTTGCCGCAGCTTTTCTGCCGATTGCTGTCCTTCCACCGCTTAGCACAATCACGGGTTTTTTCTCTGATACTCTTTTGGCACTCTCAAAAAACCTTCTGCCATCCTTGACACTTTCGATATACAGAACCACTGACCTTGTCTTGTCATCTATTTCAAAAAGCTCCATGTAGTCCTCGATGGTCACCATTGCCTCGTTGCCGGAGCCCGCGAATGCCCTGATTCCTATCCCCTGCTGCTCCGCGAATGCCAGAAGCTGAGTGCCCATATTGCCTGACTGGCACACAAGAGCTGTTGATCCGGCAACTGGATGGACATGAGCCGCACTGCACGCAAAATCATTATGCGGGTTACAAATACCCATGGTGTTAGGCCCAAGAACAACAATCCCCTGCTCGGCGGCTTTTGCCACAACTTCCTGTTCAAGTTTACTGCCGTCATCTCCTGTCTCTGCAAACCCGGATGTAATCAAAAGCATCCCTTTTGCATTCCTGGCCTTGAGATGTGGAAGCAGATCAAGAACCATGTGTGCCGGCAGCGTAACCACCGCAAGGTCAATATCGCCCTCAATCTCGTTTACCGAAGTATAGACCTTCTGCCCGGCTATAGTGCCCCCCTTTGGATTCACAAGATAGATCTTTCCCTTGAAAGTGCCGCTCAAGGCATTTGTAAGAAGCATGTGCCCCCATTTTCCAAGAGTTGCCGATGCCCCGACAAAAGCCACTGTTTTGGGATAAAACAAAGAGGCAAGCTGCCTTTTGTCAACATGGGGTCGTCTATTTACACTCTTTGGGGAATCACCTGTAACTATAAGGGCGTCAACAGCTACAAGCTCTCCGTCCGAGGTGGCGATCAAGGGATTTATGTCAATCTCCTTTATTTCAGGAGAGTCAAGAGCAAGGTTTGAGAGTCCGGAAAGAACAGCTTTTATCTGGTTTAGATCAATCTGTTTTTCGCCACGAAAATTTCCAAGCATGGCTTTTGCAGAAATCTCGCTTACCATCTCCTGCGTATCCCAGTCAGAAAGAGGTGCAAGCCTGAAAGATACGTCGCTTAGAGCTTCGGTAAATATGCCGCCAAGCCCGAACATGATGACAGGACCGTACTGAGGATCCCTGAACATGCCTGCCACAAGCTCTCTTTTGCCTTTGACCATTGGCTGCACCAAAATCCCCTCAAGCTCTTTTCCTCCTCTTTCAATTATGGCAGCCACCGCTTTTTTGAGAGAGTCACTGTCGGAAATTGAGGTATGGACAAGCCCCATTTCACTTTTATGGGCAAATCGGCTGCCACTTCCAAGCCCTTTTAGAACCACAGGAAAGCCAAAGTTTGAAGCAGCCTCAATGACATGGCTCGCTATATCCATTGAAGAACTGTCAATATCAGTGAAAGCTCGTTCAGTATCCATGACAGAATTCTCAATATCAGTGACAACTTGCTCAGTATCCATGACAGAGATCTCGGCACCACTATCAGTAACTGGAGACTTTACGTTTTTTGACCCGCCGTTTACCCTGTATTTGTTTACAGATACCCTGATTTCGCTTACGACCGGTATTCCATATCGCTTTAGAATCTTTTTGGCGTCATCTTCGCATAGAGTCTGATCAGACTTTTCCTGGCTGCAATCAGGATGCAATAACTCATCTGTCGCACCGCCGGCTTCTTTTATAGTTGTACCGCCAGTTTCTTTTATAGTCGTGCTGTTTTTATTTCTAACTGTACCGTTCATTTTTTTGCCCCTGTAAATATAATGTTGCAGATATGTTCTGACACTTGATCAGTGTCCAGTTCCTTTCCAAAAATAACCTCCCCAAGACAGGCGTGTTCAATAGAGCCAAGTATCACCTGACGCAAGGCATGTGCACTTATATCCCGCCTTATCTCCCCTGCCTCCATGCCCTGATTGATAATATCCAGAATGGTACGGGAGTAAATCTTGACCATGTCGTAGGCGTCGCTTTCAAAATAGTTGGGAGAGTTGCGCACCTCAAGCAGGAGAATTTTTGCAAATACGCGGTTTGCGGCATAGCTTTTCATTGATGTTCTGATGATAACCGAAAGTTTTTCGATACTTGATTTGCGTGCCTGGATTTTTGAGACGATATGATCATGAAATGTCTGGAAATGGCCATTTAGAACCTGATAGAGCAGATCTCTCTTGTCTTTGAAATATTTGTATATCAACCCCTCGGTCACCCCTGCGGTAGCCGCAATTTCAGCAGTTGTAATGGAGTGAAAATCCTTTTCTCTCATAAGCTCGGAAAGGGCATTCATGATTTTTATCCGCCCCGGGGGTGAGTATTTTTTCTCTTCTGTCTGCATCTGGATTTTTCCTCTTTTATAAGTGGGTAATGCTTACTTACCTTGGTGAGTAATACTTACTTATCTATTCTGGATAAGTCAAGGAGAATTTTTGAGATCAATCATAAATCTGCAATATTTTACTGCCCGGGAAATTTAATCCGGCAATAAAAGAAACTGGCGGTACAACTATAAAAGAAGCCGGCGGTGCGACA
>JADFYT010000241.1 GCA_015232935.1 Desulfamplus sp. | reverse complement strand
GCATTAGGCGAGCTTTCCATTAAAAAAGAGCGGCTTCTGGTAGAGGATCTGTGTGCTTATCTCTCCTTCAGGGTCAGTGAAATAACCGATCTCTATGTTCAGAACAAAATCACATTTAAAGAGATGCTGTTTGCCGGTAATGCCATAGATTTTGTACGCATGTTTATCTACAAGGAGAGTGAAAATGCAACAGACCGGGATATAATGGCAAGTCTCTCCAATGATGACTATAAAGACGCTTTTGCCGCAAGAGTGCATACATCCAATAAATCGACATATGTTTCCGGGATAATCATGGAAACCGTAAAAAAACATCCGGATCTCATAAAATTTCTTTTTGATATTTTTGACAGCAGGTTCAACCCAGCCATCATTAACCGTATAACAGGTGAAAAACTCAATCAAAAATCAAAAGAGTTTGATAAAATACTCTCTGCCAGATTCATGGACTACAAACCAGGATATGATATTTTCAGATTCATGCTCAGGTTTGTTTGCTGTATTTTAAAAACAAATTTTTATAAACCTGAAAAACGTTCATACGCTTTCCGCTTTGACAACACCATACTTGATCCTATTGTATTCAATCAGTTTGTTTATGGTATTTTCTATGTAAATGGCCATTATGCCAGCGGAACACATATGAGGGCAAGCGATATTGCAAGAGGCGGATTAAGATTAATACGTGTGACTCCGTCAAACCACAACACCGAGCTTGATAATGCGGTTCTTCTTAACTACGCACTTGGTCCAAGAGCACAGAGGCTCAAGCACAAGGATATCTGCGAAAGCGGCTCAAAAGGTGTTGTTGTGCCTCATGCCGATTACGCGAGTGGTTACAGCCTTGATGCTCTTTATGACTACACAGAGGGCATTATGGATCTGATGCTTGGACATGAGACTACTGTCGATTACTACGGAAAACCTGAAATGATATTTTTTGGTCCGGATGAAGGGACAGCACCCTTGATGGACTCTATCGCCTGGCACGCTAAAGAGCGTGGATACAAGTACTGGAGAACCATTACTACAGGCAAGAGTTTCGGTATTCCACACGATACCTATGGAATACTTGCAAATGATGACCTTTTTGGCCTGTTTGACAGAGGAGACAAGGGTACAGAGCTTCAGATCAATGGTGAATCGGCTATGGTAACAACCGATATGGATCTTGTCCTGAACAGGATAGCTGCACAGATCAGCACTACTGTTTTGGCAGATAGCACTGAGGATTCAAAAGGCGGGCAATCCATTTCACAAAACAGCGACTCCATTTTACAAGACAACCAATCCATAAGCGGTATGATCACAACAAGCGGAATGACAACAACCTGCATAATGAGCTCTTTTAGAACCATGATCGCTCATTACGGATCAAAAGAAGAAGAGCTCAACCTTATGATGACAGGTGGTCCGGATGGTGATCTTGGAGCAAACCAGATTCAATGCTATAAAGGAAAAATATGCCTTGTTATTGATGGCGGCTCAATCTTGTTTGATCCTGCCGGGCTTGATAAAAGGGAGTTGATCAGAATCGCGTTCATGCGTCACACATCCCCCAGGGCAAATTCCCTTTCGTTTCCTGTTGACAAGTTAAGCCCTGACGGCTTCATGGTTCCAATATCCTCAAGGCAGATCAACCTTCCTGACGGTACATTCATTGAGAACGGTGCAATGTTTCACAGAACATTCCTGACAGATCCGGAAAACCGCAAATTTATCGAAAAAGCCAATATCCAGGCATTTATCCCGTGTGGCGGATTCAAGGATACAATAAATCATGCCAATATCCACAGTTTTGTATCGATTTTCAAGGAGCTCAAATTTATTGTGGAGGGTGCCAATGTATTTTTTGATGATGCTTCAAGAAGATATATTGCCACATCGACTCAAATCAAACAGATCAAGGACTCCTCAGCCAACAAGGGAGGTGTATTCAGCAGCTCAATTGCAGAGGTACTGACCGCCTTTTTGCTGGATGAGGATTATGAAGAGAAACTGTTGAAAGATGTTCCCACCAAATGGGCTTTGACCCGGGATATCATGCTGCTGGTTGACAAGTACTCATCTTGTGAAACCGGAATGCTCATCAATATCCATGAGCAAGACAGAAGCATCCCTCTGTTTGAGCTTTCTGAAAAGACAAGTGAGCAGATATTTGCCCTTCAGGATATCTGTGAAGCCAATCTGGCAATGATTCTTGCGGATGAACAAACAGTCTGGAAGATCATGGAAAACTATATTCCCCAGATTTTGATTACCAAACTTGGTAAAGATGCGATCATGAAGATTCTGAACTCTGAGGAGCTTATGGCATACAGAAACGCCATTATAACCAAAAAGCTCTCTTCCATGGCCTTCTATAAATATGGACTTGAGTGGGAAAATTTTATGAATAAAGTAAACAAGGATTTTGCAGGGGCTGTTGCAAAAATATTGTAATTATGCAGTGCTTCTTCAAGTTTAAGGTGTCGGGTGGATTTTTAGACGATTCAATGTTTAGAGTGGCCTTTCCCCGACTGTTAAACCTTGAAAGAACAGCAGCAGGGGGGTGCCGCGTGCTGCCCCCTGAATTAAAACCTTATGAAGTTTGGAATCAGAAAACCGGTTTTGTACTAACGGGAATCTCTTGTTTTATGGTCATGGGAATCCCGGCAACCATATAGATTACCCGATCCGCAGTTTGCGCAATTTTCTGGTTGACCATGCCTGCCATGTCCCTGAATTTTCTTGCAAGAGCATTTTCAGGGACAATGCCCGCACCGACTTCATTTGAAACAAGAAAAACGGGCGAGTCCGCATCCGCAAGAGCATTTTGAAGCTCTTCCACCATCTTTGATATCCGGTCTTCATCAAAATCATTAAACATAAGATTTGAAACCCATAGTGTAAGGCAGTCCACAAGGATAACATCCGCCGATCGAGAAATCTGTGCTATCCTTGAAGGAATATCTACAGGAACTTCGCAAGTAATCCACTGCCCTCCCCTCTCCTTCTGGTGTTTGGTCACACGATCTTCCATCTCATTGTCTGTTGGCACTGATGTCGCCATGAATATTTTTCTGTTTCCTGTAATCTGATTGGCAAGACAAAGTGCATGGCCGCTTTTGCCGCTTCGGCATCCGCCAATGACGAGTGTTATTTTATTATCCATCATGAAATTGTTCCGAATATGTTTACAGTTGCAGCAACACTTTTTCAATATCCACATGTTTTTGAAAATGCTCTTTTAAAAGCTGATAATCCCTGTTCTTGCGTGTCGATCTCTTCTCTTGTACCCCTTCTGTATGGGCGATTCCTTTTATTCCTGTTCTCTCAAGCCATTTTTCCTTGATCTCCGGAGAATCAAAAAAACCGTGCATGTAGGTTCCGCAGGTATTTGTTTCCCGTGAAACAACGCCATCATGATCAGAGCATGGCTGACGGTTTCTTTCATGGACTTTCAGCATTGGTTCTGCAGCAGAGGCAGAGCATCTGCCCTGCCCTGTTTCCAGGGATGTGATCTGTATGGACCTGGCTTCATTTTCGCGATTGTCCAGGTTGCTGTCTGAAATCAGGAATGTCTGTCCCATATGAATTTCATACCCCTCCCCATCCACTCCGTCCCATGAGAAACAGCTCAGGGTTGTGGTCTTGGGTGCTTTGAGAACAGTCAGCACAGGAAGAAGATTCAATCCTTCAGTTCTTCCAGGCTCTCCTTCCAGACCCTCCGGGTCATCAACATATTGCCCTAAAATCTGATAACCTCCGCAAATACCAAGCAGATGTCCACCTGAAACAGCATACTCCCTGATTTTTTTGTCCCACCCTGTTTGGTGAATCCATTCAAGGTCTGATCTGGTATTTTTTGACCCTGGAATGATAAATGCCCTAAACCTTGCAAGATCAAGAGGAGTATCGACAAAAACAACTTCGATTTCAGGTGTTTCAGACAGTGCGTGAAGATCGGTAAAATTGGAGATATGCCGCAATTTGAGGACAGCAATCAAAGGCTTTCCTCTGTTAATGGAGAGACTTGCCATTATATCCCGGTCTGTTGCATTTTCACTCTCCTTGTAGATAAACATGCGTACAAAA
>JADFYT010000240.1 GCA_015232935.1 Desulfamplus sp. | reverse complement strand
GTGTGCGGACAGAAAAATATATCTTTTATTGTTCCGCCTGCCCGGGCAACCCCTTTTTGCATTTTATCAAAGATGGCATCCATCTCTTTACGGGTGAATAGTCCCCTGCCGATGCCTGACTGGTTTGTAATAACAATTACATCAAACCCTCTTTGGTTCAGAAGGGCAATGGCCTGGGCACTTGACGGGATAAAATGGAATTCCCCTGCACATTTGATGTAATCAGGGGAGTCCATATTTATAACGCCGTCTCTGTCAAGAAATACTGTAAAATTGATTGAGTTCATGGATTTTGTGGCAAGAAAGCCGCCCCGGGTTGTCAGATTTTCTGGAAAACTATTCAGCCACCACAAACGAGTGCTTTGCACCGGCTTTTGCCAGCTCTTCATTAAATTGCTCTGCCGCCTCAAGATCCTTAAACCTTCCTACCCTGACCCGATAAAATTTACCCCTGGCATCAGTATATTCAGTGATGTGCGAATTCATGTATTTTCTGCCAAGCTTGATTTTAAGTTTCTGGGCATTTTTCTGCACGGTAAACGCACCTACCTGAACAGTAAAATTGCCCCTGAAATAATCAACAGGCCTGTAAACAACACGACCTGACTTGTCTGAACCTGATGCTTCACCAAGTGCCACAATCTTGACTTTTGCCGTACCTGGCACTGCAACTCCGAGAAGCTGGGCAGCTTTATAGGAGAGGTCAATTATTCTTCCGGTGATAAAAGGCCCTCTGTCATTTATCCGTACATCCAGCGTTTTGCTGTTTTCAAGATTATACACACGAACCCATGTTCCAAGCGGAAGGGTTTTATGGGCGGCCGAGACTCTGTACATGTTGTAAACTTCACCATTGGCTGTCTTTCTGCCATGAAACTGCTCACCATACCAGGAGGCAATTCCCTGCTGGGAAAACCCCCTTGCACTGGCAAGAGGGTAGTAGTATTTCCCGTTTATCTTGTAGGGTTTCTTGTACGCGGGTTTGCTTGAGGATTGGGATGGAGGCTTGGTGGATGGACGGGAATAACTCCTGCCATCCGGTTCAGGTAGTGTTGTTGCACTGCACCCGGTCAGAGCCAACAGCAGCAATGTCACCGTGACATGCCTGACAGGTGTCGCCATCAGCAATTTTCTGTTGATGTAATTCATTGGCAAGATCGCGGCAATCTTTACCTTGATATGCTTCATGAGTAAAATAGCCAGGATCTTGCTGTTAGTGTACTTCATGGTAAACATCATAAAAAAGCCGGCAGCATTCAGCTTGAAATCTGATATTATAAGGAGTCTATCAATAAAGCACTTGAGTAGTATCCTCATCAGCTCTGAACTTTCAAATCCATGGCATTGGCGATAACATCATCCATTTTTGCTGCAAAAACAAAATCCATGCTATCCTTGATATTGGCGGGAATCTCTTCCATATCCTTTTCATTCCACTTGGGAAGAATAATATGCTTGATTCCCGCTCTGCTTGCCGCAATAACCTTCTCCTTGATACCGCCGACAGGCAGAACATCTCCTCGAAGAGTTATCTCGCCTGTCATGGCAAGCCTCTTTTTTACCACTTTGCCGGTAGCAAGGGACGTAAGGGCTGAAAGCATGGTCACTCCTGCTGATGGCCCGTCTTTGGGAATCGCACCTGCCGGCACATGTATGTGAATCTCGTGATCCGCAAAAAAGCCTGGTTCTATGTTAAAACTGTCAGCATGTGCCATAATATAGCTCATTGCGGTTCTTGCCGACTCCTTCATGACATCTCCAAGCTGTCCTGTCAGAATAAGCCCTTTTGAGCCCTTCATTGCGGTTGCCTCAACAAAAAGAATATCTCCCCCGACCGGTGTCCATGCAAGGCCAACAACGACTCCAGGAACTGATATGTTAGTTCCGTTTTCCGGCATATTGCGGATGGGACCCAGATATCCATGAAGATCTTTTTTGCTGATTGTGATTTTCTCTATCTCCTCTTCGGCAATCTTGCTTGCAACGCCGCGGCATATTGAGCCAATCTCTCTTTCAAGATTTCTCAATCCTGATTCACGGGTATAACCTGATATGACCTCCTTGATGGCACCGGTCGAAATTTTTATCTGGTCAGTTTTAAGACCATTTGCCTCACGCTGTCTTGGAATCAGATATTTGGTCGCTATTTTAAGCTTTTCCTCCTCGGTATATCCTGAAAGTTCAATCACCTCCATTCTATCGCGCAAAGGAGCCGGAATGGTGTGCAAAACATTGGCCGTTGTGAGAAACATCACATCGGTAAGATCAAAGGGAACATCTAAATAGTGATCGGTAAACGAGTAGTTCTGCTCGGGATCAAGCACCTCAAGCAGTGCTGAAGAGGGGTCTCCGTGATATGAGGAGCTTACCTTGTCAATCTCGTCAAGCATAAATACAGGGTTGTTCTGTCCTGCCCTTCTTATCTCCTGAATTATTCTGCCGGGAAGTGCCCCCACATATGTTCTTCTGTGCCCTCTTATCTCTGCCTCATCCCTGATTCCGCCAAGTGCGATTCTTACAAATTTTCTTCCAAGTGCCCTTGCAATCGATTTGCCAAGTGAGGTTTTTCCAGTACCGGGAGGTCCTGAAAAGCATAGAATTGGGCCTTTGGAATCATTTTTAAGTTTGCGGACAGCCAGATATTCAAGAACCCGTTTTTTGGGTTTTTCAAGGCCGTAATGGTCCTGATCCAGTACTCGTCTCGCAGCTTTTATATCAAGCTGATCCTTAGATTTTTTGTTCCATGGCAAAGATGTCAGCCAATCAAGGTAAGTTGAGGCAACCACATATTCTGATGAAGAGGGGTGCATTCTGGACAGCCGTTTAATCTCGCGTTCAGCCTCTTTGGCTGCTGCTTCAGGAAGACCTTCGGACTCTATTTTCTTTCGATACTCCGAAACCTCGACGCTCTCGTCATCTGTTTCACCAAGCTCCTCCCTGATAGCCTTGAGCTGCTGGCGCAGATAATATTCGCGCTGACGTTTGTCCATATCTTCCTTGACCTGGCTTTGAATCTTTGAACCCATTTCAAGGATCTCAAGCTGGTCATTTACCAGGCGTGTCACCTTTTTGAGACGCTCCTTGACATCTATCATCTCTATAACTGCCTGCTTTTCAACAACAGGAGCGTTTATGGTAGAGGCAACCATATCAGCAAGAATGTCAGGCTCCTGTATCGATCTTACCATAGCACCTATTTCAGCCGGAAGACCTGGCGATAGATTCACGATTTTCTCGTATTGATCGACAATGTTGGACATAAGTGCAAGAGTCTCTTTTTCACCTGTCGAGATATTGGTGCTTTCAAGTACCTCAATGCGTGCCTCAATATAGGGTTTTCCATCTATATATTCTTTGACCCTGAAACGGCTTAAGCCCTGAATCAGAAGCTGGGCCTTGTTCTCCTCCATCTTTGCCATCTTGAGGATAATGGCAACAGTGCCGACAGTATAAAGCTCTCCTTGTGAATGTTTTGAGGATATATCAGAACGCTTTGACAGAAGAAGTCCCAGTATTCTGTTACCTGCCATGGCCTGATCAATCAGCTCTATTGCTTCCTTCTGCATTATTACAAGAGGAAGAACCATTTTAGGAAAAAGATTGGTGTCAACAATGGGAAGGATAGGAAGTATATCCGGGATATGATCGGGATTGAAATTTATTGAGGTCTGATTTTCGTTCATTCAAAATTCCTATGGTATGCAAAAGTTCTGTGGATGCAAAATTCTATTACTATTAATGTGCAATCTATTACTTTTACCATGAAAATGCATCATGATTTTCATGGTTCGGGGTGGCTACCTGACAGCCATGAAGGTTTAATATGCACAAGTAATATTCAAATAATTTTCCCTGTACAAAGGCTGTTTTGCAGGTATGATCATGACAGTTCTATCTTCTGTGGTTTTTGAACCGGAATCTTGGCAAGGTTCAGTTCAAGAAAGCCATTGGAAAACGATGCAGATACCCTGTCAGGATCTATCAGTGTCGGAAGGTACAAAATCCGTTCAAATCCTCCAAACTGAATCTCGGCAAGCCTGTATGTTGCAGGCCCCTGGGGTGGGGTACGGCTGCGGTTTCCAGATATTTTTACAGCCTTGTT
>JADFYT010000023.1 GCA_015232935.1 Desulfamplus sp. | reverse complement strand
TTGAGACCTACAAATGTGAAGTTATAACTTTGACCGCTGACCTCGGGCAGGAGGAAGAGCTTGATGGTCTTGAATCAAAGGCAATAAAAACCGGTGCCGTAAAGGCGTATGTGGAAGATTTAAGGGAGGAGTTTGTAAAAGATTTTGTATTTCCAGCGTTCAGGGCAAATGCGATATATGAGGGGCAGTATCTTCTGGGTACATCCATCGCAAGGCCTCTTATAGCCAAACGCCAGATCGAGATCGCGGCCATGGAAGGTGCGGATGCCGTAAGCCACGGAGCAACAGGAAAAGGCAACGATCAGGTAAGGTTTGAACTGACCTATTTTGCACTTGAACCCAACATAAGGATTGTTGCTCCATGGAGAGAGTGGGATTTGACCTCCAGGACAAGACTGATGGAATTCGCGGCCAATCACGGTATCTCGGTTCCTCAGACCAAAGCCAAACCTTACAGTACTGACCGTAATATGCTTCATATAAGCTATGAGGGGGGAGTGCTTGAAGATCCCTGGGCACCTGCAACCGATGATATGTACACCATGTCAATAAGACCGGAAGATGCCCCTGACAAACCAGAAATAATTGATATAACATTCAGTCAGGGCAACCCTGTTGCAGTCAATGGCCAAAAGATGTCGCCGGCAACACTTCTCAAATATCTCAATACCCTTGGGGGCAGAAACGGAATTGGCAGGATTGATCTTGTGGAAAACAGGTTTGTCGGCATGAAATCAAGAGGTGTGTATGAAACTCCGGGCGGTACCATTTTAAGGCTTGCCCATATGGGTATGGAATCAATCACTCTTGACAGGGAAGTCGCACATTTAAGAGATTCCCTGATCCCAAGATATGCTGAACTTATTTACAACGGCTTCTGGTTTTCGCCTGAAATGGAACTTCTCCAGAAAATGGTTGACGAGACCCAGGCCAATGTCTCAGGGCGTGTGAGGCTCAAGCTCTACAAGGGCGGCTGTTATGTTCTTGGCAGAGAGTCTGAATCAAGCCTTTATGATGAATCGTTTGCGACGTTTGAGGATGATAATGTTTACAGGCAAAAAGATGCGGAAGGCTTCATCCGGCTAAATGCCCTTAGATTGAGAATCAGAAAACTTGCAAAAGACAGAAAAAGAATTTGATTATTCAGCAAGCTCAAAGAAATAGATATACAATTCTACAGATAGGGATTTGATAATGGCACAAAAACCTTGGGATGGCAGATTCTCCCTGAGTACAGACAGGATGGTTGAAAAATTCACATCTTCAATTGATGTTGATAAGGCTCTTTATTCGTGTGATATCGATGGCAGTATCGCACATTTGAAGATGATGGCTCGCCAGTCAATCATTTCACAGCAAGAGGCTGATATTCTTCTGAAAGGGCTTGAGAAGGTCAGGGAGAAAATTGAAAACAACACATTTGAATATTCAGACTCTCTTGAAGATATCCACATGCATATTGAAAGTGCACTTGGAAAAGAGGTCGGTGTCGTTGCAAAAAAACTGCATACAGGCAGAAGCCGCAATGATCAGGTCGCTCTGGATGCAAGAATCTATCTCAAGGCACAGACTCTTTCTGTTATGGACTCCCTTCTTGACCTCCAGAAGGTAATTGTCGTGACCGCACAAAAATATATTGATGTGGTCATGCCGGGATATACTCATCTTCAGCGGGCACAGCCGGTGCTCTTTTCCCACCATCTTATGGCATATTACGAGATGTTCAAACGAGATTATGAAAGATTTGAAGATTCTCTCAAACGAACTGATGTCATGCCTCTGGGGTCTGCCGCACTTGCCGGTACAACCTTTGCTCTTGACAGGGAGCTTACGCGGGAACTTCTCGGATTTGCAAAGGTCTCTGACAACAGCATGGATTCCGTGTCAGACAGGGATTTTGTAATGGAATTCATATCTCATGCAACTGTCTGCATGATCCATTTTTCGAGATTCTCGGAAGAGCTTGTACTGTGGTCTTCCTCAGAGTTTGCCTTTATAACCATATCTGATGCATTTACAACAGGTTCAAGCATTATGCCACAGAAGAAGAACCCTGATGTTGCCGAGCTTGTCCGTGGAAAAACAGGCAGGGTTGTGGGTAATCTTATGGCTATTGTCACCTTGATGAAGTCTCTTCCCCTTGCATACAACAGGGACATGCAGGAGGATAAAGAGCCGCTCTTTGATACTGTAAATACTCTAAAGGCATGCATTGATATATATACCCGTATGATTCCGCATGTTGAAATTCATAGAGAGACCATGCTTTTTGCGGCACAAAAGGGTTATCTCAATGCAACTGACCTTGCAGATTACCTTGTGGTAAAGGGAATGCCGTTCAGGGAAGCTCATTCAGTATCAGGAAGAGCGGTTGCATTTGCCCTTGACAGGCACAAGGAGCTTCATGAGCTTTCAATTGAGAATTTTAAAGCCTTCTCTGACCTTATTGATAAAGATATTTTTGAGTTTATTTCCATTGAAAGGATGATCTCCAGGCGGGTTACTCACGGCGGCACAGGTTATCAAAATGTGAAAAGAGCTGTTGAAAAAGCAAAAGAGAGGCTGAAATTGCAATGAAATATGCTTTTCATGCTCTATTTGTCTTATTGATATCTGTTTTTTGTGTTCTTTTGATTACAGGATGCGGAAAAAAGGGAGATCCTCTCCCTCCGTTGATGATTGTACCTGAACCACCGGATAACCTTACATATTCATTGGATAGCGACAATGCCCGGGTGCTGTTGAGCTGGGATTACAATACACTCAGTGATTTTAACAACAAGAGGTATGCAGAGTATAGGAGTGCGGCTGAAAAGCCGGAGATTAAAGGTCTCGAACTTTTCAGGGCACGCCTTATGTTGTCTGATGATGCATGCAGAGGCTGTCCACTTGACTTTGCTCGTATCTCTTCTATAGCTTTTCCTATATCAGAATATAGAGAGCCTATTGAGAAGGGATTTGTCTATTTTTACAAAGCCAGATATTACACAGATCATAATATATTGAGCCAGTTTTCTGAAACAGTTGAGGTTGAATTTCAGTAGAGATTCTTTTCCAGTAACGACCATGCCCTGACGGGCACAACGAAGAATGAAAGTCTCATGATTGCAGATATTTCAAAGGACTTTCACACAAAAATATTATGAAAATCAGAAACAAGAATCCAAAAGAGCATCATAATGAAAAAAAAGAGTACTGTATTTGTCTCCATAGGCTCCAATATGGGCGACAAATACTCTAACTGTATCATGGGAATAAAGCACATCAATGAACTTCATGCCACCAGGGTTGTTGACACCGCCAATTTTTACAAGACAGAGCCTGTTGATTACAAGGATCAGGACTGGTTTGTGAACAGTGCGTTGAAACTTGAAACAGAACTTGACCCTGAAACGTTGATGGCAAGCCTTAAAAATATTGAGCAAAAACTTGGTCAATATGAAAAAACTGTCAGATTCGGCCCAAGAATTATTGATCTTGATATTATTTTTTATCAGGATATGGTTGTCAATACAGACAAGCTGACCATTCCACACCCCAGAATGCATAAAAGATGCTTTGTATTAAAGCCCCTTTGTGATATAGCACCGGAAATGATTCACCCTGTTTTGGGTAGTAGTACTAAAAAACTTTTGAAAAATGTTGAAAATGACCATGAACAGGATGTTGTCTTGTTCATGCAGTCAAAAAATTTACCTTGAGATTGCATTCCGGTTTTTATAATCAGGAGTGGCAAGAAAAAGACCTTGTCTCTTTATAACATATGCAGCTTGCCAGCACCTGTTGCTGGATCCAAATCGCTGAACAAAGAAATAAAATTTTTTTTTGATACAATTAAAAATATGGAGGGAAGTTTGAAATTTTTTATAGATACAGCCAATATTGATGAAATAAAAGATGCCAGCAGCATGGGTATGGTGGATGGAGTTACAACCAACCCGTCACTTATTGCAAGGGAAAAAGGAGAATTCAAGGATATCATAAGAGATATATGCTCTATTGTTGATGGCCCTGTAAGTGCTGAGGTTATAAGTCTTGACTATAACGGCATGGTGACAGAAGCCCGTGATCTTGCAAAGATAAGTGATAATATTGTTGTCAAAATCCCGATGACCATTGAGGGTCTAAAAGCTGTCAAGACGCTTTCTAATGAGAGTATCAAGACTAATGTGACACTAATATTTTCTGCTCTTCAGGCTCTGATGGCTGCCAAAGCTGGTGCAACCTATGCAAGTCCTTTTGTAGGAAGACTTGATGACCTGTCAGAAGATGGCATGCGTCTTATTGGAGAGATTGTTGATATATATTCAAATTATGGATATGAAACCCAGATTATTGTTGCAAGTGTCAGAAACCCTCTCCATGTGCTAAACTCCGCACTTCTTGGAGCCGATATTGCCACGATACCTTACAAGGTTCTCAAAACTCTTGCATCTCATCATATGACTGACAAGGGAATTGATGCATTTATGGCTGACTGGAATAAAAAAAATCAACAATAATACAATTGTGATATTTGTAATACTATGATTGTCTTTCAGGATAAAATAAAAAAAACTGTTCTGATGCTTAAAAAAATCTTTTTTAATCCCAATTTCATGACATTGTCAAGAATTGCATCAGTACCACTGCTGGTAGTTCTGATGATGTACCCTGGAAAAATAACGCTTTTGCTTTCAGCCTCTATTTTTTCTATTGCATCTATTACAGACTATTTTGACGGTTATTTTGCAAGAAAATACGGACTTGTCTCCAATCTGGGTAAAATTCTTGATCCGCTTGCAGATAAACTTTTGATCTCTTCTGTATTCATAATGCTGGTTTCTCTTGATTTTATACCCGCATGGATAGCCTGTGCCATTATTGGTCGAGAGCTTGCTGTGACAGGCTTGAGATGTGTTATAATTGAGTATGGCCAGGATGTTTCCGCGTCATGGCTTGGCAAGTATAAAACAGGTTTTCAGATCGCTTCCATTATTCCTCTTCTGATTCATTATCCATATATTGGCATCCATTTTGATGTTATTGGCTCTTTGCTTTTATATGGTGCTCTTTTTTTTACGCTGTGGTCAGGTGCAGATTATTTTATCAAGTTCAGAAAACTTGTCTCTCTTTAAAATAGATAGGTATTCCACAAATAATGCATTTATGTCAGAAAGGGCGTTATAACTCTTGGGGAGATTGCAATTAGCAAAAAAAATGAAAAATCAATTATATATTGATGATCTCGTAAAAAGTCAGCTTACCGAAATCTGCATCCAATAAAATCGGATGTTTATTACACCAAAAAACGCCGATTCAGGACTTTTTACGGAAGCATCATATATTAACTGTTGACAAAATAGGGTGTCAGGTATATAAGACCTCTTGTTTCAACTGAGCGGGAATAACTCAGTGGTAGAGTGCGACCTTGCCAAGGTCGAAGTCGCGGGTTCAAATCCCGTTTCCCGCTCCAAACAAGGCGGCTTGGCCAAGTGGTAAGGCGACGGCCTGCAAAGCCGTTATTCTCCGGTTCAAATCCGGAAGCCGCCTCCATAAAAAACAATAAGGACTTAAGGGTGACTCCTAAGTCCTTTTTTTGTTTGTCAGCGGTTCTTTTTGGTGTATTATACTACAGCTTGATCTATCCACGAGGTCTGAGCTTTTCTTGACATTAAACCTTCATGGCCATTATGTGGCCACCCGAATTGATGAAAATCAAAATGAATTTTGGCGTGTTTCATTTGCTGGTTTACACTTTCTTTAACCTCATTCCCATTTTTAGGGGATTTTCTCAAAAAAAGTGTAAACTACTTTTGAGATTATATGAAACATGCCTGAATTTTCATGGTAAAAATAATTGCAACAGGAGGTGGACCAATGAAATCTTTAAGATCCTTTGTTTTTGTAGCTTGTGTCTCTGTTCTTAGCCTTGGCATATTTTCCGACGTATCATTATCTGCCAACTGTATATCTGTGTATGATATTGAGCCTCTTGCCGAGGATATCTATTTTCTTGAACTTATTAACAGAGCAAGGGCGAATCCGGATGGAGAGGCTCAGCTTTATAACATTGATCTAAATGAAGGGGTCTCAGCCTCAAGCACTATAAGCAGTTACCCCAAGCAACCTCTTGCCTTTAATCTTGATCTCTACAAAGCAGCACTTGCACATTCTGAAGATATGTTGGCAAAAGATTATTTTAGCCATTATACACTTCAAACTAATCATTCTCCGCAGGATCGGGCCATTGCACAGGGCTATAATTACTATTCAGGTGAAAATATTGCTATCAATATGTCAACCGGAGATCTTGGCATTGACCAGAAAAACGCTACCTACCACCACGAACTTCTTTTTGTAGATGAAAATTATCCCAACAGAGGACACCGTGTAAACATGCTTGCATCCTCCCATGTTGAGGCTGGTGTCGCATTTGCCCGAGGGGATTATGAGCGATATCGAAATGCTGTGGTCAGCACCAGCGATTTTGGAAGAGGCGAAGCACCTGCCTATATATGTGGCGTAATTTATGATGATAAAAACAGGAATGCCTTTTATGATGTAGGAGAGGGGATTTCTAACACTACATTGAAAGTACTTGAAACTGGGAAAAGCGTTGATGCTTTTTCTGCCGGAGCATACAGCCTTGACATCTCTTCACCAGGCACATTTACAATTCAAGCTTATCTGTGCGAATACAACACCTATGCTACAAAAACAGTTACCGTTGGCAATGACAACGTAAAACTTGATTTTGTGCTAAGTGACTTTGGTATAGACCCCACAGATAACAGCTCTTGCAAGACGCTCACTATTGCTGAACTTTTAACCCCTGTGACTTCAGAGGATTTTGCCAGAATACCGCTCAAGGTAAGGTCGGTTATTCACCCTACTTTTGCAATAAGTACACCATTTATAGCTATGGATATATCTTTTCCATGCTACACAGAGGCTGTTGATCTATACATTGCAGTACTGGCTCCAGACCAGAATCTCTACTTCATTAAAGATGACGGTAATTTGACATCATCGGAGTTTGCTCCTTTGGCTATGCAGACATCTGTGGCAAAAAGCATGTCGCTTGAATTCAATTCTCAAAAAGGAGACTATACTATTTTCTGGGCAGCAGTGCCTGCAAACGGTGGAGATTTGATTTTGGTAGACTGGTCAGGATATTCCGAGCTTGGATTTTTCATGTACCGGATTGATTAGTTCATAATTTTAGAGATTATAATAGCTGCTCACGGGGCAATCCTGACTAACTCAAGATTGCCCCATGCCCCGAGTTTTTTCCCTTTGATAATGATGATCCCTTCAATTCCGGGAAATTTTTGTCCCGCCTCAATGGCTTTTTCAATATCACAGTCTTGTTTCACAATATTGCCAAGTGCCGTTGCTGTAGCGTCTGCAAGGGCACATGAAGATGAAATTACAGTGACCGCATCTGCCTTTCCAAAGCTCATGGAGTGCCCCACGGTTCCGGAAGATGTGCAAAGTGCCATTCCTTGACGTTGCACACATTTATTATCTATGGTTGCAGTTTCTGCATCTGTATTTCGCGGGTGAATCCTAACTCCTACCTTCATGCTCAGTGGGGATTTTCCTGCAAATATGCTAAAGACCATATCAGAATTGGTCTTGAAAAAGATATCCCCCCCGTTTTCCACAATCACCTCTGCTGAATATTCCATCAAGGCAAGGCCTGTCTGTTCTGCAATTGCACCTGCTATTGCAGCCATTGGTCCTACGCCAGCTTTTTTACCGGCATCAATCATATCTGTAACTATTTGGGGCACGACAGGGATTGTTGGCTGCAAAGGTTTAAGTGATGTTCTGAATTCAGGATCAAGTTGCATGTAGGATTCAACAAATCCACGCTGTTCCATGACAATCCTTAACGCTACTTGAGACAGATCTGACTCTGCCTGTATGTGAAGATCTGTCTCTTTGACTGTGATCTTGAAGGGAATAAGCCCTTTTCTGTTTGATCTTGATCTGTAGTTTCTGTTTTCGAACATATAACAGCCACCCCGAATTACGAAAATCAACGTGTATTTTCATGGTAAAGCATTTGAAAATTATTTTTTAAACTATTATTGCTGATGGATGAAGAGAGTCCGGAGCCTGGGATATAAAAAAAGAGTCTGTCATGCCCGCTATAAAATCTCTTGCAATTTCCACATTAGAGTGATTCTGCAAATAGTTTTCCGAAAGGCCGCCAAGGAAATTCCGGTACAGGATAGACCTTCTGTTGTTTGTTTCCAGATCATTTAAAAAAGATTCAAAAAGGTAGGTATAGATCTTCTTGACTGATTTTATATGTTTTTTTATGGCAGGATTACCGTAGATTCTTTCATAATTGAACTCTTTTAGCTCATTCAGGGCTTGAGCCATCTCTTCACTGAAAGAAATAAAGGGCTGTCTGAGGCTGGTTGCAATAATATCTGTTACAAGATTATAGACAATAGTCCCATTGGTATTGCCAAGAAGATTGACACAATTTAAAGGCAATTCTTCTCTCTTGATTAGATTCAACCTTATGGAATCCTCAATATCTCTTCCAATATAGGCAATCGTATCAGATACTCTTACAACACACCCCTCCATAGTCATTGGAAGCACATCTGTCCTGGAGAGGTTGTCTAACTTTTCAGTCAGTTTCATTTTGCAGATTGTTTTGTCAAGGATTTCAAAGGCGATATCATGCGGATCCGAAGATTCAGAATATTTCACGAATTTGTCTCTTGCAGGCTTGATTGTGGATGCAGGAAGTTCTCCATTGTGGCAGAGAATGGCATCAAGAGTCTGTAACGACAGATTCCAGCCTCTTCCTTTTTGCTCTATTTTTTCAAGAATCTGGATAGACTGGACATTGTGATGAAAATAACCGGCTCCATATTGCTGGGTAAGTTCGGACAGGATTTTTTCCCCATCATGACCAAATGGAGGATGGCCAAGATCATGTCCCATGCTTGCCGCCTCAATAAGATCCTCATTAAGGCCAAGATATCGTCCAATTGTTCTGGCTATTCTTGACACAAGCTGTACGTGCAAAACCCTGTGTGTCAGATGGTCATTTTTTATAAGAGAGAAGACCTGGGTCTTGTCAATATAACGAGTATAGGCTAATGAGTTTAAAATGCGGTCAGCATCAACACTGAAATTTTGCCTGTACCCGTTTTCGACTCTTGAATCCTTGATGCGGCGGATAGCACTATCGCTGAAAGCACCAAGGGGTGAAAAGATCTCTCTTTCCCGTTCATTGAGAATATCTTTCATCCATCCAGTCTGTTCATACGAATTTTTTGGCGTCATTTTGGCGGTAATTTATAAAAATGGCATAAAACCCCCTGTCCTTTTAAGGTAGGGGGAGTTAGCTTACTGTAACTGTTTTGTAATGTTATCCACAATGGTCTCAAAAGCTTTGGAAAAATTTGATGGCTTATTCTGCATCATCACTGGAACTCCTTCATCTCCAGATGTCACAACTGCCATGTCAAAAGGAATTGATCCAAGAAATTTTAGACCCTCTTTTTCTGCGGTAGTCTCTCCTCCACCGCTTTTAAAGAGTTCAATAACCTCGTTGCAGTGTGGGCATTTAAATGGCCCCATATTTTCTACAATCCCAATAGTCTCCATCTTTACTGTTTTACAAAAAGAGATAGATTTGCGGACATCGGCAAGGGCAACTTCCTGAGGTGTTGTGACAATTACTGCCTTGGCATCCGGAATGGTCTGAATTACAGATATAGGCTCATCTCCTGTGCCTGGCGGCGCGTCAATAACAAGAAAATCAAGATCACCCCATTCCACCGAACCAATAAACTGCTTGATCATGCCCGTCTTGGCAGGCCCTCTCCAGATTATGGCCTGATCTTTATCCTGCATCAACCCCTGGATGGAGATAACCTTCAGATTCTCTCCGGCATTCTGAGGAACGAGAAGATTGTTTGAAGAGATGTCAAGCAGTCGAGTCATGCCCATCATCTGTGCAATTGATGGGCCGTGAAGATCCACATCCATAAGGCCGGTCTTGAACCCTTTAGATGCAAGGCTTGCTGCAAGATTGGCAGATACACTGCTCTTTCCTACACCGCCCTTGCCGCTGAGGACAAAAATCTTGTGTTTGATTTTGGCAAGGGATGCCTGAATCATCTTTTCCTGTTCTTCCTGATGGTTGGCTTTCTTGCTACTGGACGGGCATCCAGAAACTTTCTTTTTTGCCTGATCAACACTGTCATAAAGCATGGTATCTATTTTACTCCTGTGGTTTGTATATTATTATTACCGTGAAAACTACCTGAAAACTTGTTGTCATGAAAATGCATTTTGATTTTCATGATTCGGGGTGGCCACGCAACGGTCATGAAGGTTCATTCCATATCGGGTCATAATGAGCATTATCTTGATTCTGTCAAGACAAACATATCCGGTCTGATCTGGATATTGGGTTGATAGCTGGTTATCTCAAAGTCAATTGCCCTGCCTTCATTATCCCTGACTTTTACTTTTGCCGGTATCGAAAATGAGTCAAAGTTTTTGTATTGTTGATTAAATACACTGTGAATAAGTTTTCTATGTTCGTCTATCAGGGAAAAACCGAGTATTTTATTTTGAGGACCTATGACAATATTTTGAGATTCTCCATTCCACCTTTTTTTAAGAATCAACATTGTATCAGTTGATTGGGCAGAGTCGGTTACCTGAGCAATAGTGGCAATGTCAAATTTGCCAACAGGTACCCTTCCTGCAAAAATAGAGAGAATATCCTGCATTTTTACAGGTATGGAGACAACCTCTTTCAAAGATGGATTTTTTGAGTTAACCTTCTTTGTGTTGTGTTTTCCAGTATGAGAGATGAATGTAACTGTCTTGCCGTCCGCAAGGATTGTCTCAACCGGATGGCCGGCACTCAAGAGAGTCAGGCGAATCTTGTCGGGAAAAGAAGCTGCCCAGGCCATCCTGAATTTTGTTGTCTGTTGCGTGTCTGCAATGGTTATCCATCCGGAGCCTTTGCAGGTTTTGATCTCCTTGTTTATACTCTTTATCTGTTGCAAAACCTTCAGGGCTTCGTTTGTTTCTGTACTATTGATATAGGATGGCTGCTGTGTGATGGAACATCCTGTAAAGAGTGTTGTTGCGATCAATATAAAAACAAGCGACAACATGACCACTCTGACAGGAACATGGAAAGCTTCGCTGCAATCAATGCCTGATTGAAATGTCCGGGCAGGAACACAAGAAGATCTGCTGCGATTATTTTGGGATTGGAATTTCCGAGCCATAAAAAACAACATTATTATCTTACCATTAAAATTCATTATGATTTTCATAATTCGGGATAGCCAGATAGCGGTCATGAAGGTTTATTTCCTTAATTTTGCTTCTTGATCATATTTGTTATTTCATCAATCTTTTTTTCCAGTGCTGTTTTATTCTCAGGATTCTGATTTTTAGAAAGAGCCTTTCTGTAGGCTTCAAGAGCCTGACTGTACATTTTCTTTTCCCTGTATGCATCAGCAAGGTGCTCGGTTATAACAGGATCTTCTGATGAAAGCATTACAGCCTTCTCAAGGATTTCAATGGCCTTATCATACATACCTTTTTTATAATAGACCCATCCAAGGCTGTCAGTAATATACCCGTCATTGGGTTTGAGTTCCAGGGATCTGGTAACAAGCACCTCAGCTTCATCAAGGTTTGTCCCAAGCTCTGCATAGGTGTATCCAAGATAGTTAAGAGCACTGGAGTGATCAGGGTCAAGCTCAATAACCCGTTTCATTGCCTTTATGCATCCATCCTTGTCACCGGATTTATCCGCGATGATTCCCGTTCTGAATAGAAGCTCTGTATCGTCAGGAGAGACGACAAGTCCCTTTTGAAGCAAGGCAAAAGCCTTGTCAAGCTGGTTTGTCTCTTCATAAAAAGCAGCAAGATAGGCAATCAGTTCAGTATCGTCAGAGAGTTGGCTCAGCTTTGATTCCAGAAATTCAATTGACTTTTCAGGCTGCTTCATCTGACTGTAAATATATGCAATATGAAAAATTGACTTTTTATATTGTTCGGAATCAGAAGTTACCTTCAGAAAATGGGATATTGCTTTTTTACTCTCCTTAAGAGAGTCAAACACAACTCCCGCAATATAGTGTAAAGATGAATTTTGGGGGTCACCCTTCAGGATTTCAGTAAAAACAATGATCGCATCATCGCTTTTCTGGTTATTAATGATCTCTTTTGCCGTTGCCATCATCATGGTTTCGTTGTTTTTGTATTGTTGGCCAAAAACAACAAACATTCTGGATGCTTTTGATTTTTCACCCTTTTTATAGAGAAAAAGGGGCAATTCTATAGATGCTTTAATATTGTTTTTATCAATCTTGAGGATATCCTCATATAGAGCGATAACCTTCTTGTCTGAGTCCTTTTGTGATCTGTAGTTAGACTTGTAAATCGCAATCAGTTCAAATCTTGGCTCTACAAGATCTTTTTTTAACTCAATGCTTCTTAGTAACGATTTTTCAGCTTGAATAAAGTTTTTCTTTTGAACATTGACTTTTCCAAGAAAAAAATGGGCGGCATATGATTCGGGAAAGTGGCCGACCATTTCAGAAAATAGCCGTAAAGCCTTTTCAGAACCATTATTTTCCATATAAAGGTTGCCAAGCACAATATAAGCATCATGGTTTTGAGGGTTGAGTTCAATGATGCGTTCGTAAAGAGTCTTTGCTTCATTTAAATTATTGAGTTGAAGATTCAATTTGGCAAGAATAAGCAGTATATCCTCATTGTCAGGATGTTTTTGAGCAAGATCTCTGGCAACTGTAATGGCATTTACATTATCCTTGTTGATCAGACGCAGAAAAATCATGCTTTTTTTCAGGTAAATGGATTCAGGGTCATTATCTATGGCCTGTTGAAGAGCATCAATGGCAAGAGCGGTCTCTCCTTTTTGTTTATGGCGTTCTGATTTTATATAATAGTAGTATGCTGATTGGGAAAAGTCTTGATCTTCTGTATTCATCTCGTCATCTGCATTGAGTTGATCCTCTTCCTTGATCATATCTCTAACTGTTTCACCATCAATTTTTGACGAATCTTCTGATGGGGTCTTGGCATGTTTTTGTGTTATTTCAGTCTTTTGAGGCGTGCTTTTGATTAAAGATCCGCATCCAGACAGAGATAGTCCAATCAATGCATTTACCAAAAAAAATATGGATAATGAAAAATACTTTAAGTGTTGTTTCATGCTGTTATGACAGGCTCCCGATGTGATTTTGATGAGTTATTGTGCTTTTTGATGGTATTGAATTTTATGAATTGTGGTCATATTCTTCAAAATCCGGAATCTTGTTTTTGAAATATTCCTTCATTTTTTTTATAATATTATTTTCTATCTGACGTACCCTTTCTCTTGATATGTTATAAACTTCCCCGATCTCCTGGAGAGTCAAAGGCTCATCTGAGAATATTCTTTTTTCAAATATTTCAAGTTCTCTTGGCTTGAGACTCTTTTTAAACTCATTGACTCGTGTGTGTAGTATATCTTCAATCTGTTTTCTTGCAACCCTGTCTTCAGTCGAGTCAGTTTCGTTGTTAATGAACTCAATTCTTTCTGTATTTGAATCATCCTTGACCGGCTCGTCAAGAGAAAGATCCCATCCATCCAGGCGTTGATCCATATCCACAATTTCCTGTTCAGAAACCCCCATCCGCTCAGAAAGGAGCTTGGGCCTTGGATCAAACCCTTCATCTATTAATCGCTGTTTTTCTTTTTTCAGTCTGAAAAAGAGCTTTCTTTGTCCCTGGGTTGTGCCTATTTTAACCAATCTCCAGTTATCCATAATAAATTTGAGGATATAGGCTTTAATCCAAAATGATGCATAATAGGAAAATTTAACATTCTTATAGGGATCAAATTTTTTTACTGCCTGTACAAGGCCAATATTGCCCTCCTGAATCAGATCAAGCAGATTCTGCATCCATACCCTCTGAAATTCAAGTGCAATCTTCACCACAAGCCTTAGATTGGAAGTCACCATTACATATGCTGATTCGCTGTCATTTTCTTCCTGGATTTTTTGTCCAAGCATCACCTCTTCATCTCTGGTAAGAAGTCTGTATCTGTTGATTTCAGCAAGATAACTCTGGAGAGGATCAGATTTTACCAGAGCATGATTGGCCGATGATGAGTGTTTTTTGACAGGAAGTAAAAAATCTGCTCTGTCAACCGATGTATCCTCATTAAGGAGATCTTCAATAACCACAAAATTATCAGGAATAACAATATCATCATCCTGGTTCAGATTTTCGTCATCTTCAAGCAGGATATCTTCGTCTTTAACAAGCTCGTCCTCATCATCTTCTTCGAGAATAGCTTCCTGATTTACATTATCTTTTTCAGTATTATCATTATCCATTTTCTTATATGTCTCTCTGTTGAAGTTTTTTTGTCTATTAGCAAACTATGCCACAATAGACCAAACTGAGACAAATTTCGAATAAAAAATTTTTTTAAGAAGAAGAATTTTTTTATGGACATAGGGTAATGATTTTAGTATATAGACAACTCGTTTGCGCCTGTAGCTCAGCTGGATAGAGCAACGGACTTCTAATCCGTAGGTCGTGCGTTCGAATCGCCCCAGGCGTACCATATAAAATCAAAGGGTTACAGTGATTTGGCTGTAGCCCTTTTTTTATGCTCAGGTGCAAAATAGGTGCAATAAAATCTTTTGTAATCGTTCACCTACCTCCCAATATATGGCATCGGTGAATGTAAAGGAAGTTTTTCCTTCCATTTTTGAGAATTTATGATAAGGAATGGGGCAGAAATAACCTGGATAGTTAATTCGGCCTTGTCTTTGAAACAGATGGCTATCCTCATTCCTGATGTGTTGTTTATGTTGTTTGCAAGAACTATGGAGGGGTACAAAACAAGAATGGAAATGAGTTTTCTGCGAAAACCTGAAGTGTTAAACCTTGAAGAGGCGAATCGGATAATTGATCTGCTCTGGAAAGAGAACGTATTTTTGCGTAGCGAGGTTATTCGTATGAGCCATGGACAGGAAGAACTTGAGGAGAAGTTGAGAACGAATTCGAGTAACTCTTCTATGCCTCCATCGAATGACATTCATAGAAAGAAGAAAAGGAATCAATACCTTCGCCAATTAGGCCGCCTTTTT
>JADFYT010000239.1 GCA_015232935.1 Desulfamplus sp. | reverse complement strand
AGGATGGAAATATTCGGGTTTCATCGGGTAGCCGTCATCAGTAAGTTCCTGGAGCACATCGCAAAAATCCTGCCGGATATAGTGAGGAAGCATAAATTTGTCATGAAGAGAGGTGCCCCAGCGGACAAGTTTTTCCTCATAGGGTTTTTTCCAGAATTTTACCATGCAGATTCTAAGCAGAAGCTGCTGGGCAAGGCTCATAAATGCATGCGGAGGCATTTCAAAGGATCTGAACTCCAGAAGCCCGAGCCGCCCGGTAGCACTGTCAGGAGAGTATAGTTTGTCAATGCAAAACTCTGCTCTGTGGGTATTGCCGGTAAGATCAGTCAGAAGATGGCGGAAAAGACGATCTACAAGCCAGGGTTGGCAGGGGAAATCACTCTGGCTGGCTTGTAGATCCTTTAGTTGACAGGGCAAATCTCTCTGCCTGATTCGTAACTCCTCTATTTGTGAGTTTAACTCCTCAAAAGCAATTTCAAGTTCATAAAGGGTATCATGCCGGGCCTCGTCAATACGGGGAGCCTGGCTTGTAGGCCCCATGAACAACCCTGAAAAGAGAAACGAAAGAGATGGATGGTTGTTCCAGTATGTCAGAAAACTGCGGAGCAGATCAGGCCGTCTGAGCCATGGGCTTTGTGCCGGAGTTGCTCCTCCCATTATGATATGATTACCTCCGCCTGTTCCGCTGTGGCGTCCGTCCAGCATGAATTTTTCCGTGCCAAGACCGGCCTGTCTTGCCTCCTCATATAGATCGGTGGTGGTCTTAACCATCTCCTTCCAGGTGTTGGCAGGATGAATATTGACCTCCATGACGCCCGGGTCGGGAGTTATGCTGAATCGGTTGATTCGAGAATCAAAAGGAGGGGTATAACCCTCAATTATAACCGGCAGTCCGGTTATGGCAGCTGCATTTTCAATTTCCGATACAAGTTCAAAATAGTCTGATGCACTCTCCATGGGCGGCATAAAAACATAGAGTCTTCCGTTTCGGGGCTGGATACACAGAGCTGTCCTGATGATCCATGCTGCTGACTCTCCGGGTTTCGGCCGGGACTCTTCAATATCCTGATGCTCTGAGATACGTTGTGGCTCTGAAAATGGATGCGGCTGATGAATCAGATCTTCTCTTGGCTCCTCTTCAGGCAAGCCGTCAACAGAGAGCTGATATTTGTGTTCCTCATGCTGCCTTGATTTATTGTCATCAATTAACCTGCTGATTTTTTCTTTTTCCTCTTCAGATGTCAAAGGATCAGGCAAAGGCTCTTGTTTTCCCATGGGATCCTCTTGAACCACATGCGGATAATCTTTTTCCATGACCCAGGGAAGTGAATCAAGAGGCAGACGCAGCCCCATAGGAGAGTCTCCCGGGACAAGAAACAGATTGTCATTTCTCAGATGCCAGGGGCCGCTTTTCCATGAACCTTTCTGCAGGGGCAGCACATAACCTGTAACCTCCCCTACCCCCTTTTCAAAAACCTGGGTCATACGGGCACGCTCTTCTGCATTCTTGAGCCTTGGGTCAGTAGGCTTTACATTGATCGGCAGACGCTGCTCCTTCCAGAGCCAATGGAAAATATCCTCATACGCCGGCATGATATATTCTGCATTGACACCAAGAATCTGCGTAATGGCAGTCATCAGTTTCAGGGCATGTTCAGGGCCAAAACCGTAATCTTTATCCTCATCAGCCAGAAGGGCATCATCTTTCCAGACAGGAGTTCCGTCCTTACGCCACAGGCAGCTCAATGCCCATCTTGGCAGAGACTCTCCCGGGTACCATTTGCCCTGCCCAAAGTGCAGCAGGCTTCCAGGTGCCCACTTTGCCCTCAATCTTTTCAACAGGTCCACGGACATTATTTTTTTGGCTGGCCCCACAGCCGCGGTGTTCCACTCATCCCCCTCCATATCCTTTACCGACACAAAGGTTGGTTCTCCTCCCATGGTAAGGGCGATATTCTCCTGCATTATCTCTTCATCCACCCTGTAACCAAGCGATTCAATCTCGCTCCAGATCTCTTCGGGGTAGGGTCTGGTAGATCTGGGATCTTCATGTATCCTTGTAATACGCATGGTGTGGCTGAAATCGACCTCGCATTTTTCAAGCATACCGGTTACAGGTGCGGCACTCCTTGGGTCTGGAGTACAGGCAAGGGGAATATGCCCCTCTCCGGCAAGAAGGCCGGAGGTGGCATCAAGGCCGATCCAGCCGGCTCCTGGCAGATAGACCTCTGTCCAGGCGTGAAGATCGGTAAAATCCTGTTCCGGGCCGGACGGACCTTCAAGCGATTTGAGATCAGGTGCAAGCTGGATCAGGTAACCTGAAACAAACCGTGCGGCAAGCCCCATGTGACGAAGAATCTGTACCAGAAGCCATGCTGAATCCCTGCATGAACCGGTCATCCTGGAAAGTGTCTCCTCACTGCTCTGGACATTGGGCTCCATTCGGATGTTGTACTTTATCGTTTTTTCAAGCCCCTGATTGAGCATCACAAGAAAGTCGTTGGTGTCAATCTGGCTTCGGTCTATGGATGCCAGGTACTCCTTGAGTTTCTTTCCCGGCGGATCAACTTCCAGAAAAGGTTTGAGATCCTTTGCCAGCTCCGGAGTGTATGTAAATGGACATTTTTCAGCATAGGGCTCAAGAAAAAAATCAAAAGGGTTGATAATTATCATCTCTGCCACAAGATCAACCTCAATGGAAAAATGGTCGGTCCTTGCAGGAAAGTTGAGACGGGCAAGATAGTTGCTGAAAGGGTCCTGCTGCCAGTTTATAAAATGACCCTCCGGTTTTATGGTCTGGGAGTAACTCAGGATGGGAGTCCGGCAGTGGGGTGCTGGCCGAAGGCGGACAACCTGTGACGCAAGATTTATCTTCCGGTCATAGGTGTAATTGGTTTTATGATAAAGAGCCACTTGAATGGCCATAGTATTTTCTCCATATTGTTTTTGGCATCCTTAATATCAACATAAAAGCAGTTGACATTTTTTTGAGAAAATCCCCTGAAAATGGGGATGTGGTTAACAAGAGTGTCAACCCGCAAATGAAAAACATCCTGTTTTTATATTATTGTCATTGAGGTGAATGGCTGAATTCCTCTGACGAAATAACCTTAAAAAATGCGTCATGTATGTCTCTGCCTACATTGTTTATTTTGGTCTGGAGAGAATCAAGATATTCATGCATGCCAATATCAATGATCTCATCAACATCGGAGTAATCAAGATCAGCACACAAACGTCCAATACTTCTTTCAACCCTGTTGGAGACAGTGCCAACAGGAGTGCCGGAGATGTTATGCAAGGATATTTCCGATTTTTTAAGACAATAACGAATCGAACGGGGAAAATTGCCGTCAAAAATAAGAAAATCACATACCTGTTTTGGAATAATTCTGTGAAACCGCTTCCTGTACATCTCAAGCGCACTGGCAGATTTAAGAACAGCAGCCCATTGAATTGAATCATAAGGGGTATTTACATCACCTGCCTGGGGAAGCAGCATGAAATACTTGACATCAAGAATTCTGGATGTTTTGTCTGCCCGTTCCAGCATAAGTCCTGTCCTGGCGAACTGGAAAGCCTCTCCATGAGACATGGTAGAGTATAAAAGGCCAGTGAACATGTGCCCCCGCATGGTGATGATTTTAAAAAATTTGTGGGGATTTCTGCCGGCATAGTCAGTTTTGGCCGCATCTTTCAGCTCAATGTAGTAGCGGTTCACCTGTTCCCACATTTCTGACGATATGATCTCCCTGACTGATCTTGCATTCTCCCGTGCTGCTCTCAAGGATGATATTATAGAGTTTGAGTAATCCTGATCCAGAGCAAGAAAGTTAATCACGTTTTCAGAGGAGTACTCCTTGCCATATTTATCTTCAAACAGTTCGTGGTCGCCGGTGGCCATGATAATAGGTTGCCATTGATGCGTTGCTTCCGCTGGAAAATCCAGGTTAAGGTTAAGGTTCACACTTATAAACCGGGCTATATTTTCAGCTCGTTCAATGTATCGGGTCATCCAGTAAACAGAACTTGCGACTCGGCTAAGCATGGCTACCTCCTGTTGATTGGGTATTATTCTGGGATTGAGATTGTGGTCTGATTGA
>JADFYT010000238.1 GCA_015232935.1 Desulfamplus sp. | reverse complement strand
TGTCTGCCGAGCCTGTTCCTGAAACTAATTTCTTGGCCTCCTTTACAGAAATCTCGCAAATTGATGCTCCAGATTTATAAGCGGCAAGCAGAAGCACACCAGTAACTTTTCCAAGTGTAATGCCGGAACCGGGATACTGTTTGAGGGAAAAAATATCTTCCAGGACAACGATATCAGGGGACTGTTGACAGAGAAACTCAAGAGATTTAGTATAAATATGGTTGAGACGCAAATAAATGGATTCGTTTTTATCAGTACTGATACTGCCAAATGAATAGGCAGAAACTGTTCGACCATCACCTTGAACTATACCAATACCTGTTCCGGCAAGTCCTGGATCTATGCCTATTACCTTTATCATTTAATTTAATGTTTTAAGCTTTGCCTTTGCACTTTCAGCTTCCTGGGTCTGAGGATATCTTTTGATCAGTTCATTTAAAATCAGACGTGCATTTCCCTTTTCTCCAAGATTCGCAAAAGAATAAGCCTGTTTCAAAAGGGCAGAGGGAACCTTGTTTCCTTTGGAATACTCTTCAACAACCCTCTGGTACTCAAGAATGGCCTTTTCATACCATTTATCCCTGTAATAACTGTCTGCGATCCAGAACCTTGCATTGTCTGCGTTCTCTGAGGCAGGATAACGTTTTATAAAGTCTTCGAACTGATTTCTTGCATCTTCATTTTTTCCGGCATCAAGAGTTGCTTTAGCCGCATTATACAACGCATCTTCACTGACATCTGGTTGTGGACCAGATACTACGCCGCCTTCTGGTACCGAAGGAGAACCAGGAACAGCAATACGGCCATCTGCTGCTGGTTCGGATGAGTCAAGTCCAAGATGCTGTTCAATCTTGATCAGTCTTCTGTAATTGTTAGAAACAGCATTATCAAGACGGCCTAACTCTGACGCACCGGCTGCATTGCTGGCCTGTTTGAGTCGATGCTCTGACTCTTCAAGACTTCCTCTGAGTGTCTGGATATCAACTTTAAGACTCTCCATCATATCTCTGACTTCAGCGTATTTTTCTCTTTGCTCTTTTTCCAGAGTCAGAAAATCCTCATTGATCATGCTGTCATACTGTTTCTCCTTGGTTGTTAGTCTGGCATTATCCTCTTCAAGGCTTGCCACCCTGTTTTCAAGTATCGAGAATTCACTACTTCCAATACACCCGGAAAAAATAACTGATAAAAAAAGAAGACACGATATCCATAAAGTATTATTTTTCATAAATTACTCCAAAAAAAAATCCCGCCTCCACCTGCTGACACTCAAACATAACCAACAAATTGCAATGTCAGTCAGTCTGAAGGGGAGGCCGGATTTAATATTCAGATTGCGAGTCCTACTACAAAAAACACCCGACTATTAGTACCACAATAGAACTATAGACTTCCAGACAAGTCTTTTGGTGAGACAAACCCTTTGCCAGTGTTCTCAGGCAGCGTTCCCGCCATTTTAATTATCTGGAAAACTTTATATTACCGAATCACAAAATGAGCACGTCTATTTCTTGACCATGCAGACTCGTCATTGCCCTGAACGACTGGTCTTTCTTCTCCATAGCTAATTGTATTGAGACGAAATTCAGCAATACCAAGATCCTGTAAGTACCTTTTTGCAGACATGGCACGTCTTTCACCAAGTGCAAGGTTGTACTCTGTAGTACCTCTATCATCACAATGTCCCTCTATTGTAACTGTAAGGCCGCTGTTTCTTGTAAGAAAATCAGCTTTTTCCTTAAGAAGCATACGAGCATCAGGAACAAGTTCTGAGCTGTCAAAATCAAAGTAGATATCCTGATTTTCAAACCGCTCTCTTTCAGCAGCGATGGCTTTTCTCATCGCCTCTTCTCTGAGACGCTCTTCTTCAAGTGCTTTTTGTCTTGCAATCTCTTCTGCAGAGAGACCATCCTGTGAACCCTGGTTCTCAATACCGGCCGAAGGATCTGTCTCGACAGACTTTTTGGCACATGACACGGTCAGCATCATTGCTGACAGAAACAGCAGAACCATAATCCTTACAACAATCTTTTTTCCCATTTTTTCCTCCTAATTTTCGATCATTTAAGAAATTTATTATTTATTTCCATACGCTGATGACCACGCAGGATCGGTCTGGGCACCCCCAAAGGTAAAAAGAAGCCTTTGATCAGATCCGGTCGAAGTCATTACAAATATTCTTGATGCCCCCTGGCGTGTAGAACTAAAGGCGATAAGGTTACCATCAGGAGACCAAGATGGATCCTCATTATCACCCTGACCGCTTGTCAGCTGAGTCGGCTCACCCCCGTTTGCACCAATAACATAGATGTTAATACTATTTTTCACAACACCAACATAAGCAATTTTATCACCATCAGGAGACCATGCAGGCGATGTGTTATAGCTCCCCTTGAAAGTCAGTCTTGATGAAGAGCCAGATCCTGAATCTCCAATATAAATCTGCGGAGTTCCAGATCGTTTGGAGACAAAAGCAAATTTTGTGCCGTCTGGAGAAAATGCAGGAGATACATCAATCCCCATCTCTTTGGTCAACTGCCTCTTTACCTCACCACTGCCAGTCAGCAGATAGATATCCTGGTCACCAGAAAAACTCAGAGTCGCGGCCAGAGCAAATTGCCCCGGAAGCCACGCTGGAGTTATATTCAACCCTTTCTTGGAAAAAACTACATTTTTGTTTGACCTTAAATCTCTTATGTACAAATCAGGATTACCTTTGGCATAAGAGGTAAATGCAAGAAAGTTCCCATCAGAAGACCATGCTGGTGACATGGTAATATTGTTAAAATTCGTAATCCGGGATATATTGCCTCCGTCAAAATCACAGACAAAGATCTCCTTGTTTCCACTAACTGTTGAGACAAACGCGATTCTGCTTCCAAATACTCCCAATTTACCCGTTAACAATAATGATATTTCAGCACAGAAACGGTAAACCATACTTTTGATATCAGCTTTGTGCCCGGTATAAACTTTACCTATAAGCAGTGTCTCCTTAAATGGGTCAAAAAGTCGCAACTCAAGCCGCACAGCCCCATTTTGCTCCATAATCCCACCGGTTATCAGCAGTTCAGAACCAATAACCGTCCAGTTTTTATAGTTAATTTCTGAACCTGTAATGCCTTTTTGTGCGGGATTTTCAATAAAAGAACCTCTGTCCATAACCTCGAGATACCCTGTAAAATCAAGGGCACTGGACATAATATCAACAGCGTTTTTACCAAGCCCAACCTCATCTTCATGCCCTGTAAATGCCTTAAAGAAGGGGATTGCAACCGGGATCTTTCGGATCAGTGGATTATTAATATTAATATAGGCATGCTGTGTCACGGCAACTGCCGGAAAAAATACCACTACTATCAGTAATCCACACAACAAAAAACACTTGCGTGAATTTAATGCGGCCATAAGTTTTACACCACTGTTTTGAGTCATAAGTATCATCTTTTTTATAGTTTAAATCCTTTAGCAACAAAAAAAAGTTATAGCAACAAAAAAAATTATTTAAGTCCATCCGGTGTGAATATAAGCCCTATATCATAAGAGGTGTACCCGGGTGGCAATGGTGACAGAGGATTGGATTTTTTTACGGCCTTTAGTGCAGATTCATCAAGATAGCTGTTTCCTGACCTTGTTTCAAACCAGATATCTCTTATCTCTCCGTTTTGCAATATTTTAATAAGAATTCGTACTTCAATCTTGCTTTCTGCCCCTGCAAGCCTTTCGTTAAACGACCAGTTCTGTCGAATTCTGTACATCAATTCTAGATTATACAAGTCAATGACCTGAGACGATGTACCCTTACCAGGCACATTGGATGAAGCTAAACCACCTCCGGCACCAGTTCCGCCACCCTTTTTAGAAGTCTGGGTTGCCACCTGGTTCTTAAGGCGACTGAGAGCTTTGGCAAGTTCATCCTTGCCCTCTGATGAACTTGCCTGTCCAGATTTTTGAGTCGCATTTTTATTTGTCTTTCCAGTTGTGCTATCTGAACTCTTGCCTTTTTCAACAATACCATCTTCCGAGGTCTCAGATTTTTCTCCACCACCTTGCTCTGATTTTTTAACCTGCTCTACCTGTGTGTTTTTTGCCGCATTCTCTTGCACAACCTTGTCAGTTTT
>JADFYT010000237.1 GCA_015232935.1 Desulfamplus sp. | reverse complement strand
TATCTCCACTCCGAGATTGGTGATAACTTCAATGTCGCGGTCAAGCACTTCAGGAGGAAGGCGATGGTCAGGAATTCCGACTCTGAGCATTCCGCCAGCTTTTGAAAGTGCCTCAAATATGGTTGACTTGATCCCTTTTTTAGCAAGATGGTAGGCAGCAGAGAGTCCAGCCGGGCCAGAACCAATTATAGCCACCTTTTTTCCGGTTGAGGGGGCACACTCAATCTCTATCTGCCTTGCATCAAAGCTGTCTGCTGCAAGACGCTTGAGATCCCTGATCGCAACCGGTTGATCAAGTTCGCCACGGCGGCAGCCATTTTCGCACTCATGGGGGCAGATGCGTCCCAGAACCCCTGGAAGTGGAAGCTGCTCCATGATAATCTCAAGAGCCTCCTTGTATTTGCCCTGTTTTACCATCTGGACATAGCCCTGGACATTCAGTCCTGCCGGACAGATCAGCTTGCAGGGTGCTCTGTCGCCCTTTTCAATTGCATATGCACTTGGCATGGCCTGGGGATAGAGTTTGAAAGCAGCCTTGCGATCGCACAGACCCTCATCAAACTTGCTTGGCAGCTCTACAGGACATACACTTGCACACTCTCCGCAGGCTGTACACTTTTCAAGGTCAATAAATCTTGGCTCTTCGAGAAGTTTTACCTTGAAGTTGCCACAAGTGCCGGAAACCTCCCTGACTCGGGTTTTATTTAAAAGTTCAATGTTGAGATGGCGACCCGCTTCCACAAGTTTTGGAGAGATGATGCACATGGAGCAGTCGTTGGTGGGGAATGTCTTGTCAAGTTTGGCCATGACACCGCCGATGGCCGAGTCGCTGTCAACAAGATATACAAGGTATCCGGAATCCGCAAGGTCAAGGGATGCCTGAATACCGGCAATGCCGGCACCCACAACCAGCACTGCACCGTTTTTCTGATGAGTCATTGGATACCTCCTTAAGTGTCCAGACCGAAATCAGCAAGATCCGGCCCAAGATAGGTGCGTTCATTTTCACCAAGCATTCCCATTGCAAGTGCTATTATTGTCCACAGATGCAAAGTGTGGTAATCTCCGCCGTAATGGTGACACATATCCTCTATCTGGGCATGGCAGTTGTGGCACGGGGTTATGACATACCTGGCACCTGTCTCTATAATCTGATCAAATTTAACCTTTCCATAGGCTCTTCTCTGCTCCGTATGGCCTCCTTGAAGGGCACCGCCGCCGCCGCCGCAGCAGAAGTTGTTTGAGCGGTTGGGAATCATATCCACGAAATTCTCTTCACCAACAACAGCCTTGACAACAAAACGCAAGTCGTCAACAATTTTGTTTGTGCCAATTTTTCTGCCAATGTTGCATGGATCCTGAACCGTAAACTTGATCTTGAGATCCTTGTTCCAGTCAGAATTTACCTTTAATGTACCATCCTTGATCCACTGGGCATAAAGCTCAAGTATGCTTTTGAATTCAAAGGTGTGGGGAATCTTGTATTTTTTCAATCCTTCCAGGATTGAGAAATATGAGTGGCCTCACTCGGTATTTACCACCACCTTGCTTTTGAGATTGTGTTCAATGTGATGAACAAACTCCTCCATTATATATTTCCAACCCTCTTCATCAGCTAAAAACATGCAGTAATTTTCGCCGCCCCACATGACAGTGGGATATGTCCAGTCAGCACCTGCCTTGTGCAGGATTTTCCACAGCGGGCCAAGCTCATCAGGTTCCGTAACAGGCTCACGGGAGTTCTGGTTCAAGGCAATGTAGGCACCGACCCTGTCCGCTGTAATCTCAAGATCGCTGAATTCCGGCTCTGCTTCCCTGATGTCGTTTGCCACATCTTCAACCGTAAAGACAAAATCCTCTTTAGGAACACCCATGGCATTGCCGGATTTTATGTGCTGATCGCAAGATCCCCTTATGCCTTTGGGTCTTTTGTCTCTGGGCCAGCTTCCCCGTACATTGTAAATAAATTTGGGAATATTGATTTTCATGGGACAGGCTGACATGCAACGTCCACACATGGTGCAGACCCATGCCCATGGGCTCTTTCTGATTTCATCATCCATTCCAAGGAGCAGCATTCGCAAAAATTTTCTCGGATCCATTCCATACTGCTCAGAAGCAGGACATCCGCCTGTGCATGTTCCGCATGTGAGGCACAAATCAAAATTTGCCTCAGGTATGCGGTTTGCGACCTCCTCTTTAAAATCGCATGTAAACTCTTGAAGTTTGATTGGCTCTGCCATATTGACTATTCCTCCAGACTCCAGCCTTTAAGATGATATTTCTACGTTATCGTAAAAAATCATTTTCATTTTTATAAAGATGGCGTAAAGCCCCAGTTCTCTTCGGGGCAGGGGTAGTTCACTTCAGTTTGGCTGCATTCAGATATTGTGCGAGCTTGTCCTCTCCGCCAATGGTAATAATATGAATTCCCTGACACAGATCCTTGAGGCTGTTTACTGTATCTGTAAACAGCTCAATACTTGCCTTCATCTTGTCAGGAGCCTTGAGCAGTTTCTGGATAGCCCATTCAGGCACAAGGCCGGATTTGAAATGGCGATTCAGGAATTTACCCATTCCGCCTGTACGCAGAATCATGACTTCTGCAATCACAGGAACATTAAAGGTGTTTACTTGTTTCATGAATTTTTCGAACTGATCCACATCAAAGATAGGAGTGGTAAGGAAATAGCCTGTACCTATGTTCATCATGTCTTCCATCTCTTCCATCCCTTTTTTGGGTACATTCTTTCCCCAAGGGGTCTCCACACCGGAACCCAGGACAAATTCAATCTTTTTATCCATTGGATTGCCGTCAATGGTCTGACCTTCTCTCATGTGTTCCAGAACCGAGGCAAGCTTGCCCGAATCAACATGAAAAAACATGGATTCCTGAAGGCTGTCTCCTGAAATACGGTAATCTTCTGTAAAGACTAAAAGATTTTCAACGCCGGTCTCATGGGCAAGGGTGAGATCCTTTTGAAGCTGGAACCGGTTTTTGTCACGGGTTGTAGTCTGATAAATTGCATTGAAGCTGTTCTGGCGCAATATATCGCAAGTCTGGATGCTGTCGCCCACAACCCCTTCAAGCTCAATATCAGAAACAGCAACTCCATCTATTCTGCCCCTGACTTTTTTAAGGCTGTTGACAAGCTCTTCAGGGTCGTCATCGCCAAGAGGAGCCTGGATTTCCGATGTAACAACAAATTTCCTTTTTTCCAGGGATTCTTTCAGGTTCATAACCTACCTCCTTCATATTATATCAGTTATTTGATCTTTTATGTTTTTAAGACCTTGATTTTATCAAAGTATTTTTTGAATTAAATTGGTATGGCCGTTTTTTCTGTAGCCACCCGGAGCCATGAGAGTCAGAATGCATTTTCGCGGCAAGTATTTCTATTTTAACCCAAGAAGGATTGCCACTTCATCTTTGAGTCGAGAGAGAGGTAAAGGTTTTGAAAGACAAAGATCTGCCCCGTTTTCTTTCATCTGCTGAAATTTTTCATCGTCCAGATAGGCAGACAGAACTATGATCTTGATATGTTCGGTCTCTTTGGTTGATTTTATCTTTTTGCACACTTCATATCCTTTGATGTCTGGCATCATTATATCAAGTATGAGCAGATCAGGCTTGAAGTGGTTGACCTGAAGGCCTGCCTCAAAGCCATCAGAAGCCGATATAACTTCATAATCATACTGATCCTCCTCAAGGCACTGAACAATGGACTCAACAATGATCAGGTCATCGTCCACAACCAGGATTTTTTTCCTGGCTGTCTCGTCATTTGCCCTTGGAATAGGGATGCCCTGGTTTTCCATGAATTTTTCCAGGTCGGTTTTTTTGATTCTTCGATGTCCTCCTACTGTCTTGTAGGCTTTGATATGGCCGGCATCAATCCAGTTTATAATTGTTTTGGATGAGACATTGCAGTACTTGCTTGCGGTAAATACGGTCATGGTGTCTTCCATGGGGACGCCCTCCTTTGATTGGTTAGAATTGGTCTTGCCTCAACTATAGATATTTCAGTTATTATATATTTTTCTTAAAGTCAATAGTTATTTTTAAAGAAATAATAGATAAAATAAATATAATATCAGCATAGTGTTTAAAAAACGCTCAAAAATAAAAACAGGCATCTTTTTAGAAATAACTCTTCGTGAACTTTGTGTGGGGAT
>JADFYT010000236.1 GCA_015232935.1 Desulfamplus sp. | reverse complement strand
CAGAATCATGGAAGATTTTTCTGTTTCTGACTCAACCTATGGCATATTTAACAGGGTTGTCAATATTGGTATGGAGGTTGTCAAGGCAGACAAGGTTGATTTTTATATAAACTCAGAGAATGAGACATCTTTTGTTCCAATTGCCAGCACCAATTATCAGGAGAGTATATCAGAAGATCTCTCATCAGAGCTTTGTGGTTTTTTTCTGGACGTTATTGCTGATGACAAGCCGTGCCTGATTTCAAAAAACTGTGGGGCTGTGGGTTTGTCAGAACAGATACAATCTTTTATGGTCGTGCCTGTAAAAATCAGGGAAAAGCCGTTTGGTGTTGTTACCGCGTCCATTATAGACAAACTCAACCGTTTTTCGGATAAAGATATCTATTATATGAACTTTATCGCCAGAAAAGCTGCTTCGGCCATTGAAAATATTGCTTTGTATGAAAATATCTATGATAATCTCTTCTCTACACTCTATGCCTTTGTTGCTGCTCTTGAGGCAAGAGACTCCTATACCCGGAAACACTCGACCCGTGTGGCTGATGTTGCATATATTGTTGGTAAAATTATGGGGTGCTCGGAAGAGGAGCTTGATGTTTTAAGTTTTGCCGGACAGCTTCACGATATTGGCAAAATCGGTATTAGAGATGATATCCTTTTAAAACCCGGAAGACTCACGGATGAGGAGTTTGAAAAGATAAAGGAGCATCCTTCTATTGGTGCTGATATTGTGGGAAAACTCGGCTTGTGGGACAGAGAGCAGGAAATTATCAGACATCACCATGAATTCTTTGATGGCAGAGGCTACCCCGATGGATTGAAAGGAACCGAGATTCCAAAACTTGCCAGGATACTTTCTGTTGGCGACGCATTTGATGCCATGTCATCTGACCGTGCTTACCGTAAAAAGATGGAAAAAAACAAGGTTATTTCTATCATAAAAGGATGTTCAGGTACCCAGTTTGATCCCGAGGTTGTTGATGTGTTCCTGACTATTGTAGATGATGTCTGGCCACATGATTCCTGAGATTGCTGGATTGAGTCTTCTCAGGCTGTAGATCTGACCCTTCATTAAGTGCTAAAGAAAATTATAAAAAAGGGCTTTTATGGTCACAATTGAAAATACTGGACGAAGAAATTATCAGAGAGTACCGTTTTCAACCAGAATTATTTTGATACACAGTGATAATGAAGTGGATATTACGGGTAACTCTGCAAATCTGAGTGTGAAAGGGTTGTTTGTAAAAACAGAGAAAAAGGTCTCCCCGGGTATGGCATGTACGGTCAAAATTATACTTTCCGGGGGTATTGACGAGATTGAACTGTTGATCCATGCCAGGATCACCAGGGTTGAAGATAATGGTATGGGCATTGTATTTGACGCAATGGATCTTGAAACTTATACCCACCTAAAAAATATTGTACAGTATAACAGTGCAAATGGCGACTGAATCAATAAATATATATCAGTAATTTAAATCAGTTACTAATATATCTGGTAAGGTCGAAAATATTACAGTTGAAATAATTTGGAGTACTGAACAATGGATGCTAAGTTAATTAACCCTTTTATTAATGCCACATTGCATGTTCTGGAAACAATGGCTTTTATTAAAGTTAGGCCGGGAAAGCCGTATTTGAAGAAGGATATGGTGGCCAAGGGTGATGTGACGGGGGTTATTGGATTGACCGGAGTTGCCAATGGGACAATATCAGTCACTTTCCAGGAAAAATGTATTCTGGCCATTGTTTCTAATATGCTTGGAGAGAAGATGGAGCATTTGAATGGTGATATTGCTGACGCAGTAGGTGAGCTTACTAACATGGTATCTGGACAGGCCAGAAAGGAGCTGGAAGAGTTGGGAAAAATCTTCAAGGCGGCTATTCCTTCTGTTATCATGGGAAGGTCTCACAGTATAGCCCATTACACAAACGGCCCTAGAATTGCCATTCCATTTTTTACTGACGATGGTGAATTTACCATAGAGGTATGTTTTGAAAGATAGATATTTTCCTGATGAGATATAAGGAGGTTTTGACCGATGAATACATCCATCAAAGTTTTGATTGTGGACGATTTTGCAACCATGCGCAGAATTTTAAAAAATATTTTAAAACAACTTGGTTTTAAAAATCTTCTGGAAGCTGACGATGGCACAACTGCCCTGGACGCACTTGAAAAAAATGATATTGATCTTGTAATCTCTGACTGGAACATGCCTAAAATGACTGGCCTTGAACTTTTAAAATCCGTCAGAGCCAGCAAAAAATACGCAAAGATACCTTTTTTAATGGTAACAGCAGAGGCACAGAAACAAAATGTCATTGAGGCTGTGCAGGCTGGAGTATCCAACTATGTTGTCAAGCCTTTCACGGCCGAAGCAATTTCTGAAAAATTAAAAAAGATATTGAAGTGATCCAGGGTTCAGAGTACCAAACAGTCATGGCCGCTGAACCATGAAAATCAACGGTCATTATCAGATACTGATCTCTTCCTGAATCATGGAAATCCAAGCACGTTTCATGCCAAGAGATATTTTCCGGAGTGAGGGAACTTAAAATAGAAATCAAACCGAGCTCAAACAGTATAAATCAGGTGTTCCCACAAACTATGGATATCAAATCTTCTACAAATACATTTTGCTGCAAAGAGATTGCAGGGACAAGTGAGGCTATTGGCAAGGTGATCAATACCATAAGAAAGGTTTCGGTTTCTGATGCGTCTGTTCTCATTACAGGTGAAAGCGGAACCGGAAAAGAGCTGGTTGCAAGGGCAATACATAACAATAGCTATAGAAACAGAGAGCCTATGGTGGTAATCAATTGCGGTGCTATTCCAGGCGAACTGCTGGAGAGCGAGCTGTTCGGTCATGAAAAAGGTGCTTTTACAGGGGCTCACAAAGCCAGGGTTGGAAGATTTGAGCTTGCAGACAAGGGGACTGTTTTTCTTGATGAAATTGGTGACATGAGTCCGGATCTGCAGGTAAAGCTCCTCAGGGCACTACAGGAACGAAAGATTGAGCGTGTCGGCGGCATTGAAACAACCGACATTGATATCAGGGTTTTGTCGGCAACCAATAAAGATCTTGCAGCATCCATTACACAGGGTACTTTTCGTGAAGATCTTTTTTACAGACTCAACGTGATTCCACTTCATGTTCCTCCACTCAGGGACCGTATCGAGGATTTGTCAATTCTGATTGACCATTTCCAGGAGAAAATTGCTCTGAGGATGCATGGTTACAATAAAAAGAAATTTACTGAAGAGTCAATAGACAGGCTTAGCCGATACAGTTGGCCCGGGAACATAAGGGAGCTTGAGAATCTTGTTGAAAGGCTCTCTGTAATGGTGGAGTCAGATGTTGTAATGCCATCTGACCTTCCGGAATATATTACCCGAAATTCTTCCGTAGCAGATACAACATCTGTATCTGGTGTGTTTCAAAGCGGAACAGGATTTAACGAAGCTGTAGAGCAATATCAAAAGAGCCTTATTCTTTATGCTCTTGAACAGACACACTGGATAAAGGCAAGAGCCGCGGAACTTCTAAAAATGAATCGTACCACACTTGTAGAGAAGATTAAGAAAATGAATATTGAACAGGAACAGGAGTTCCCTTTTTTGTAGATACCTGTTACATGCAACTATAGTTTTCCAGATAACGGCCATGCCCTGATTGTCACAACGAAGAATGAAAGCCTCATGATTGCGGCTATTCCAAAGGACTTTCACATAAACTAATTGGTGACAATGCCACCTTGAGACTTACTGGCAAAGGGTTTGTCCTAACAAAAGACTTTTCTGGAAGCCTATGATTAACTTTTCTCCCTTCCTTGTATTACCTCCCGTTTTTCAGATTTGTGACGTTCATATTATGATTGATTTTTACTCCCTTTTCAATATCAGTAGATCACTAAACCCCATTTTTTTATATGAAAACCGCTCTACGGGGGTGATATTTTGAGTCTACAGCATGACGAAGAAATTCAAGCATAGTTTTAAATTGTAATAACTGTACGTGGATAATTCGCCCTCCCTTCCGTGGGGGTACTGACATATTTCTAAAGAATGTATACCCAAAGTCCGATGAGCAAAAAGGCAATCCCGACAAACAACAACCGGATAGCCGGCTTTTTGCTTGTCGTTCTTATTCGACTCATATTTTTCATTCTGTAACT
>JADFYT010000235.1 GCA_015232935.1 Desulfamplus sp. | reverse complement strand
CTGCCATGTATTGTTTTGCATAAATTTCCGTACGGCTGCGGTAGAGCTTCCTGCAACTGCTATAGGTAGGCAATGACCAACAGCAAATAACAGTATCAGAATGATACCCGTTGCTATCTTTTCCTGAACCGTAATAATCGCAAGAATCGGTGCAATAAACCCGAATGTGCATGATCCAGAAAGCACTCCATAGGCAAGCCCAAGCAAAAACGCGCCCAATATACCTCTGATTTTCAGACGATAAAGGAAGCTCCCTGACATTGAGCATTTCTCAACCCCAAGCATCCCCAATGAGACCCAGACAAGTATGCCACCTATCAAAAGCTGCCAGTAGTTTCCAACATCACCCAACATCCGTCCAAGTATGGCACAGATAATTCCAACTAGTGCAATAGTGATAAAAAGCCCGATGGTAAAGGCTCCGGCATAAACACCCGCCTGTTTGGGATTGACTGCCTTATCCTGTCCACCAACATAAGCAATAATCAAGGGGATTGAAGCAAGGTGGCAGGGACTAAGCATCACGCTTACCATTCCCCAGAGAAAACATCCCGGCCCGGCAATTGCTATACCGCCGGACATCCATTGATTTATTGTTATGAATATTGAGTCAAGCATCAGCTTCTGTTCCTTAATTTTTTATAAAATTATAATTTGACACCCATTTTTGAAAGCTGTGCTGTTATCTCTTCTTCAGGCATAAAACCTGTGTGACGGGTAATTTCCTTGCCATCAGAATCAAAGAAAATCTGGGTTGGTATGGCACTGATACCAAATTTCCGAGCCGCTTGCTTATTTTCCCATACATCAATAAAAACAATTGCAGCCTTTCCAGCATAAACTTTTTCGAGCTTTTCAAGAATCGGTGCCATCATCTTACATGGTATACACTTTTTAGCACCCAAATCCACCATCGTAACCATACCTTTAACAGGAACTGATGCAGGAACATTGTCTGCACTGTATCCTGTCATGGAAACGCTGAAAACAGTTGCCACGACAGTCACTGCAATCAAGGCATAGAATTGGTTGTATCTAAATCTTTTTTTCATAATTGTTTCAAGTTCCTCTTTTATGATGCCTTAATCCAGTTCAGAACTTCCTGTTTTGTTGGGATTTTCCCCACAGACTTGACTTCACCGTTAATCACAACTGCCGGAGTGCCGAACACTCCATAACCTGCAATCTGCATAAGGTCAGAAACTTTCTCCACAGAGGCTTCAACATTTTCTTCAGCAATAACCTTCTTTACAAGCTCTTCTGTCTTTTTACATTTTGCACAGCCAGGTCCTAATACTTTGATCTCCATAACTTTCTCCTTTTACTTAAAAAAATTAATCATGTTAACAGATGACCGGCACGGCCAAAGCGAGGTATTGGCTCTTAAGCCACAACGAAAAATGAAAGTCATATAATCACGGTTAGTTAAAGAGACTTTCACATAAAACACAATTTGAAACATCCTCCAAAACTTCATGAGAACGCAACTTATGCAGGATAAGTTAAACAAACCCATAATTAGAAGATATATTATATTTATTTATAAATAGCAATGTAGCGATATGAAAAACATAAAAAAATATAAAAATCACTTTCCACAAATAGTTTCTCTATCAGCCTCTGCTGATTTGACTATTAAATCAATAATATCAGGATCTTCATTGAGCCAGTGTTTCATATTGCCAAGCAGGTTTGAAGCATATGGATTCTGTCTCCCGTCAGAGAGCGTGAAGTTGACCCAGAGGCCATCTTTATATGATTTTACAAGTCCTGCATCTTCAAGAATTTTAAGATGTTTGCTTGTAGTTGGCTGAGATAGTCCTAAAACTGTATGAATTTCACATACACACATAACTCTATGTTCAAGCATTTTGAGTATTTTTATTCGTCCAGGATCAGATGCAGCCTTCATTACTTTTAAAAATTCTTTCATTATATCTCCTATATAAATCGCTATTAATGAATATTAATATAAGAAGAAATGGTAGTTATCAAGATTGTTAAACTATAATTGGCCATCCTTGATTCCCAAGATTCCTTTCAAGCTGTAAAGTCCGGCATATAGATATCAACGACCCCTTCAAGCAGTTTCAATGTCTCAACGGAGTCATATCCACCTGTATTGTAAACAACAGGCACAGACAAGCCATTTTCAGCTGCTGTTTCTATTGCAGCCAGAATCTGCGGTACAACATGGGAAGGGGTAACCAGATTGATATTATGACATCCCTGTTTCTGAAGAGCCAGCATCATGAATGCAATATTATCAGAGCTGACCGCCCTGCCCTCTCCTTTGTGGCTGATCTCATGGTTCTGGCAAAAATTGCAAAGCATATTACAGAAAGAGAAAAATATGGTGCCGGATCCGTTTCTGCCAACCAGAGGAGTCTCTTCTCCAAAGTGAGCGTCAAAGCTGTAAACAACCGCATCAGTTCCTGTCCTGCATATACCGGTCTCTCCCGCAGTTCTGTTCACGCCGCATCTTCTTGGACAGAGCGTGCAGTTTGCAAGAAGCTCACTGGCTTTGCTGACTTTTTCTTTTAGTGCTCCACTGTTGCTTGATTCAATACAAGATGGTTTGGCACTGGTTTTTGTCATTGACGAAATCCTCTGTTATTTCCTCTTTATGTGAAAGCCTCCTGAGATAGCTGTAATCACAAGACTTTCATGTTTCGTTGTGGCGGGACAATCTGCCATGTATGTCATCCAGTTTTGCAGCAAGTCTATCGAGTTGTGGGATCATCCATTTTAACGGCCATGCCATCTACCGGCGAAGACAACTCGGATACCACCAGTTTTTGACCAGGTTCTATTCCCTCCCTGATAAAAACAGATTCGCTGTTTTTCCACAACACATCAATATTTTTTATGACAAGAACACTCTTTTCAGTCTGTTCAGCGTCATTATTATTGAGATTTTCGACAAGCCAGATTTTATTGCCATCTCTTACAGCAGCTCTTGGCAGGCTGAATACATTTTCAATAGCTTTACCCTGAATATCTACCTGCAGATAGCTTCCTATTAACAAAGGACTTTTCCTGTTCTGCTTAAGGAGCAGAGGATCTTCGATACGTATCAGTATCCTTGCCAGCCTGCTCTGATCGCTCAAACTGCCAAGCAGTCGTATCACCTCACCCTGACGAACCACTCCATCCCGTGTAGTCAGCACAACATCGCTTCCTCTTGTATTGCCTGTTTTTTTTGCAGTGCCTGTTCCGCCTGAAGTCCTGGTCTCACCCTTGGCCATACCTGTTCTGCCTGAATCCTTGGCCTTACCAGCAACCATGCCTGTTTTGCCTGAATCCACAGGCTCACTTGCGTTTTTTGTTTTTATGGAGGAGTCAAGAGGAAAATCTATCCATATGAGCTGATCTACAGGAACGGTTGCCTCAACACGATACTCATCAATACCGGAAAGGGAAGCCAAAGTATCCTGAGAGGATATCTGTGAACCTGACTCAACATGGGTATCAATTACCATACAGTTAAAAGGGGCCTTTACCACTGTACGTTCAAGATTAAGACGTGCCCGCTCCAGATCCACTCTGATTGATGCAATGTCTGCCTTGATCTGCTCAAGCTGAGGAACCCTTAAGGCAAGGTTGGGGTCACTTATGGATTTGCCGGATGTGTGTTGCATTAGCCTCAGTTCAGCCCTTGCCACCTCCTGTTTTCCCATCTCCAGCTTCAAGGATGCCTGTGCCTTTTCAAGCATGGCCTCCTGCTGTTTGACAACAAGTTGAAAATCGCTGGAATCAAGTTTGAGTATGGTATCCCCCTTACTGTAGATACCTCCTGGAATGAACTCTTCTGATGTCTCGATAATAAATCCACCGACTCTGGCCTTAAGAGAGATGGTCCGTGATGGCATTACCTTGCCCATTGCACTTATTACTACTGTATGGTCAGTTTCTTGAAGCCTGATGATATCTACAAGGGGCGGCTGTATCACAGGCTTTATCCGTTTTGCGACAGGCTTTGTGTCATATAGATGTCTGGCAAATGCAGCTCCAGCCCCTATAATCAATATGGGCAGTATCACCCGCAAGATTTTAATATGCCAACCGGTTTTCTGTCTTTTCATAACAACCTTTTCCAAAAAAAAATAATGAACAATAATATATTGTAATAACTTGATTTTTGATTACTATCTACGTCAATAAAATTTTTTTTATGATTATATCAAACCAGA
>JADFYT010000234.1 GCA_015232935.1 Desulfamplus sp. | reverse complement strand
CTCGGCAAACGAGATGAAATCCACACTCAATGAAGTTGCCCAGAGCTGTTCTAGAGCCAGGGTTATATCGGAAAACGCGTCCGCAAGTGTTGATAGTGCGACAAAAAAGGTAAACCTGCTTGGAGAGGCTGCAAGGGACATATCAAAAATCACCGAAGTCATTACGGAAATTGCGGCACAAACCAACCTTCTTGCCCTCAATGCAACTATTGAAGCTGCAAGAGCCGGAGAGGCAGGCAAAGGCTTTGCTGTTGTTGCAAATGAAATCAAGGCACTGGCAACCCAGACCACAAAAGCCACCCATGATATCAGAAACAAGGTTAGCGGAATCCAGAGTTCAACAGATGACACAGTATCTGAAGTTAGCAACATTTCCCAGGTGATAAGCGAGGTAAATGATATTGTGGCAGCCATTGCCGCAGCAATTGAAGAGCAGTCATCAGCCGCGACTGAAGTTTCAGACAATATCCAGCAGGCATCCCAGGGCATTGCAGAGGTAAACGAGAATGTGGCACAGACTTCAGAGGTCTCCGCAGATATCGCAAAGGATATTCATGTGGTGCACAATGTCGCAGAAACCATGTCTCGAAAGAGCGGCCAGATGAATCTGAGTGCACAGGATCTCTCTGAGCTTGCATACAAACTCAGGGACATGATCAGCGTATTCAAAGTATCCACAGATCATCTGGATAAGGCAAAACCAGAAACTGACCAAAAGCATGACAGCGGCAATAAAGATGCCCAACAAAAGTCAGGGCATAAGGATTTCGTCCCAAAAAAAGATATTGAAAACAAAAAAGACTATAAGGCAAAAGATGGGCATAAGGCAAAACAGGGTCAGGAAAAACTGTTTGACCTGATAACATGGGCTCCAAAATTTGCCACAGGTATTGACGAGATAGACAAGCAGCACAAGGAGCTTATCCGAATGATCAACGAACTGCACAAGGCAATGAAACAGAAGATGGGCATACAGCGTTCTGGAGCTATACTGGATGGCCTTGCAGAATATACTGTATATCATTTTGGCCACGAGGAGAAACTCTTCAAAAAATACGACTATCCTGAATATAGTGAGCATAAAAAGATTCATGAAAAACTTGTGGCAACGGTAGTTGCATTTCAAAAAGATTTCAAGTCCGGCAAGGCATCGCTCTCTGTTGACCTTATGAATTTTCTGACCCAGTGGCTCAAGGATCATATAATGAAATGCGACATGAAATACGCTCCGTTCCTTAAAAGCAAGGGGTTGTAATACCATCACAATTGAAATCCGTCCGGTCATTTTTACTTGATATCATTACTCAAAATTGACACCTGTCAGTCAAGAGCCTTTTTAACACTGTCAGAATCAGGATATTCAGGATGAAAGGATTGAAAGGATACAAATCCTTATTCATCCTGTAAATCCCGGCCATCCTGATTCAGACAGATGCTCATATGACCGCAAAACGATAGTAAGGTGTCGTTTTTGAGTATTTTTAAATATTTTATGGAGGCAATAAATGAGTAATATATTATCGTTGTTTCATACGGGCTCAGGAAGTACAAAAACAGTAGCAACACTTTTGGAAACAAAACTTAAAGAATTTCATAATATTGAAATGCAACGTGTGCATCAGGATTTTGATTACAAAAAACTGCCTGATTATGACTTTATTCTGATAGGTTTTCCGACTTACTTTTGGACTCCATCGAAATTCATAACAGAGTTTGTGGAAAAAATGCCGGTTTATGAGCACCCTGTCAAAGCTTTTGTATATACAACTTGCGGTATCTACAATGGCAACAGTTTAAGGATACTGGTAAAAAAGCTGTTCAATAAAAACATTATTGCCGTAGCTCACGAGACAATAAAAGGCCCAGCTAGCGATTATATTCTCTTTCCGGTTTCAGCGTCTTTAATGTTTGAATATGAAAATGGCCTGTCGGAAAAAATTGACAGATCCGCGAGAAAAATCAACGAACAAATCAGTAATGATAAAATATCATATAACGTACCAGCTTTTAAATTGTATGTGCCACTTAACAATCTGCTAAAATGGCCGGGGAAGAAATGGTTCTATTATTATAGAGACAGATTGCACAACCTGGAAGACAGATGCACAAACTGCAATCTATGTGTCAATAATTGCAGGAATAACTGCTGGTCAGAAGGGGAAAACCATCCATATTACAAGAGTGAAAATTGTGAGTTCTGTTTGGGCTGCGTCCACAATTGCCCCGAAAAAGCAGTTATTTTTTCTGAAGGAATGACTAATAAAACAAGGTTCAATAAAAAGTTCTATTCAAAGTTTCTCAAGAAATGACGCCAAAACAGGAATGCCCATTTTAAGAATGCTCAGGATAAAAAATGCATTTTCACGGTAAAGACAAACAAATTCCTCTGGAGCTGCTGGCACCTGCCGGAAACAAGGAGACAGGCAAAGCAGCAATCGACCACGGTGCGGACGCGGTTTATATCGGAGCTCCCCGATTCAGTGCTCGTAAAAATGCAGGGAACTGCCTGAGCGATATATCAAAACTTGTTGATTACGCTCATCTTTTTAGGGCAAGGGTCTATCTTGCACTAAATACGATTCTTGATGATTCAGAAATCGCAGATGCCCTCAAGATTATCAAAGAGGCTTATGATGCCGGAGCTGACGGGCTTATTCTTCAGGATACCGGCCTTCTTGAAACAGACCTTCCTCCGATTCCGCTGATTGCAAGCACCCAGATGCATAATAGTACGCCTGAAAAAGTTAAATTCCTTGAAAATGTCGGGTTTAGCAGGGTAATTCTTCCACGGGAGTTAACTCTTCAGGAGATACAGAAGATTCGAGATAACACAGAGGTAGAACTTGAATGCTTTGTGCATGGTGCTTTATGCGTTTCCTACAGTGGCCAATGCTATCTGAGCCATGCTGTTTTTGGCAGAAGCGGTAACAGGGGCGTATGTGCCCAGCCTTGTCGCCTCAAATACACCCTGAAAGACGGAAAAGGAAGAGATCTTGTCTCCAATAAACATCTTTTGTCGCTCAAAGATTTAAGTCTTATAGATCATATTAAAGATCTGGCAGAAGCCGGTATCACATCTTTTAAAATTGAAGGCCGCTATAAAGACATGGCCTATGTTAAAAATGTTGTTGGAGCCTATCGTAAGGCTATTGACAATTTTATTGAAACTCATGAGGGCTACAGGCAGCAAAGTTCCGGAAAAATCAGATTTCAATTTGTTCCTGACATTCAAAAGACCTTTAATCGCAGTTATACGAGCTACTTTCTTTTGAGCCCCGACGAGACAGGTCAGGCCGCAATGGACACACCAAAATCCATAGGGGCTGAAGCAGGCAGGATAAGCCATACAGGAAAAGGGTGCTTTAAAATTGCAGGCAAAGCCATCCATAACGGTGACGGAATGTGCTTTATCTCCAGGGCAGGAGTATTAAAAGGCTTCAGGGTGGAGCAGATTAAAGACGGATGGATATTTCCAAACGATATGAACGGGTTGTCCGTAGGTGTAAGGCTGTTTCGCAATCATGATCATCAATTTTTGAAACTTGCAGGAAAAAAAACGGCTGAACGTCGAATAGGGGTATCCATGAAATTTGACCAGACAGCCACAGAGATAAGCCTTTCAGTCACTGATGAAGATGGCTGTACGGTGCATTCAAGACTGCCTGCTGCCTATGAAGAGGCGAAACAACCAGAAAATGTCAAAAAAAAGATTCAATCACAACTGACAAGCACTGGAAATACCATTTTTGAAGTTACAGAGTTGTTAATTGAAACTTCAAATCCTGGTTTTCTGCCGGTCAGTCTTGTCAACAGTTTGAGACGAAATGCCCTTGAAGAGCTTACCAACTCAAGAAAACAGGACTATGCGGCACAAAAAGACCATGCTGTACAAAAAAGGTCAATAAAGAGAGAGTCAACCCTCGTTTATCCTGAAAAAAACCTTGATTACCAGGCAAACATATTTAACAGGTATGCCAGGAAATTTTATGAAAAATACGGGGCAAAAGTGCTGGAAGAGGCATTTGAAACGGGACTTGGTACCTCAAACAGGATACTTATGACCACCAGATACTGCATTCGGCGGGAGATAGGAGCTTGTTTGAAAACAGGCGGATACCATAAAACCGATAAAACTCAGAAAACATACGAGAAGAAAACAGACAAAACAAAAAAGAGTGATTTAAAAATAAATT